>JAIVGV010000188.1 GCA_020201365.1 Acidobacteriota bacterium | reverse complement strand
GTACTCAGTACTCGGTACTCGGTCTTATGCCGACACGGCGCCACCAGCTACGCACGTTCCTGCTGCTCGCGGCGGAGGCGTGCCTGCTCTTCGGCGGGATGGTCGCGGCGACTCTGATCCGCTTCGGCTGGGACGGCGCGCCGTGGGAGCTGATCACGCGCCACGGCTACTACAAAGCCGCCGTCGTCACCGTCTTCTGCATCAGCGCCTTCTACCTCTACGACCTCTACGACTTCGTCGTGATGAACGACCGGCGCGAGCTGGTCTTGAGGCTCGTGCAGGCGCTCGGTCTCGCGTGGGTCGCGCTCGCCATCGTCTTCTACGCCGTGCCGTCGCTGATGATCGGTCGCGGCGTCTCCCTGATCGCGCTGCCGCTCGCGCTCGCGCTGATGGTCGGCTGGCGCGTCTCGATCCACTACCTCACCGGGCACCCGCTCATCGGCGAGAAGATACTGATCGTCGGCTCGGGCGACTTCGCGCGCGAGATCGCCCGCGAGGTTCTGGGCAGACCCGACGCGGGCTACCGCATCGTCGGCTTCGTGGACAACAAGCCGGAGCTGGTCGGCCAGTCAATCGTCAACCCGCGCGTCATCGGGCTGATGTCGGACATGGGCGAGATCGTCAGGCGCGACGGCGTTGACCGGATCATCGTCGGCATGGGCGAGCGGCGCGGTCAGTTCCCGACGCAGCAGTTGCTCGACCTCAGCCTCTCCGGCGGCGTCGCCATCGAGGAGTGCGCGGGTTTCTACGAGCGTCTGACGGGCCGCGTGCATCTGGCGATGATGCGCCCTTCGTGGCTCATCTTTTCGGGGCGGGGCAGGCGCGCGCGCTTGCAGGAGTTCGCGCGCGCGGCTTTCCACCGCGTGGTCGCGCTCGTCGGCGCGATAGTCTCTCTGCCGATCGCGCTCGTCGCGGCGCTCTTGATCAAGCTGGAGTCGCCGGGACCCGCGCTCTACAAGCAGGAGCGCGTCGGCAAGAACGGGCGCGTCTTCACGATCATGAAGTTCCGCTCGATGCGCGCCGACGCGGAGAAGTCGGGACCCGTCTGGGCGCGGGATCGCGACGACCGCGTGACGCGCGTCGGGCGCGTCATTCGGAAGATTCGCGTGGACGAGCTTCCGCAGTTCTGGAACATCCTCAAGGGCGAGATGAACTTCGTCGGACCCAGACCGGAGCGCCCGCACTTCGTCAAGCAGTTGGCGGAAGAGATTCCCTACTACGAGCAGCGCCACCTCATCGCGCCGGGCTTAACGGGCTGGGCGCAGATCAAATACCCTTACGGCTCTTCGGTCGAGGACGCGCGGCAGAAGCTGCAATACGATCTCTACTACGTCAAGAACCAGAGCCTCCTGCTCGACGCGATCATCCTGTTCGAGACCGTCAAGACGATCCTCTTCGGTCGCGGCGCGCGCTGAAGGCGGATCACGGCAAGGAAGTTTTTGCGAGGTCAACTGTCATGAAGAGAAGCACCAACAAATTCGTCGCCTCCGCGCTCGCGTCGCTCGTCGTCCTGGGCGCGGCGCCGTCCCGCTCGCTCGCGCAGCAGCCAGCCAAGAAACCGGACGCCGACAAGCAGTCGCACACGCGCCAGCGCACGACGACCGCGCGGCAGCCCGCGCCGCAGAAGCCGGGCGAGCGGATGGAGCCGGACGATCCGGCGGGCGCGGCGCGCTCGGACGTGCCCGCCGAGACGCAGGCGGGGCGGCACGAGAACATGACGGAGGACGAGGCGAGTGTGACGCCCTACTTCAACAACTTCATGTCCACCTACCGCCTCGGTCCCGAAGACATCATCTCGATCACGGTCTTCGGTCCCTACCAAGATCGCTACTCGAAGTCCGGCATCGTCGTCCCGCCCAACGCCACCATCACGCACCCGCTCATCCCCGAAGGCATCTTCGTCGGCGGGAAGACCACGCAGCAGGTGCAGGACGAGATCAGGAAGAAGCTCGACGAGTTCATCGTCGAACCGAAGGTGACCGTCTCGCTCGACAAGGCGCAGTCCGCTGTCTATTGGGTCGTCGGCGACGTCGGGCAGCCCGGCATCCGCCCGATGACGCGCCGCCTGTCCGTCACCGAAGCGCTCTACATGGCGGGCGGCGTGCTCGACACGGGCAACAAGAGCAAGGTCGTCATCAACCGGCGCGGACCCGACGGCTTCATCCACTCGACGGTGATCAACGTCGCCGCCATCGAGAAGGGCAAGCAGCCGGACAACTTCTTCCTCGCGCCCGGCGACCAGGTGCTCGTGCCCGGCAACCGCCTCAAGACCGTCAAGGCGATCATGAGCATGCTGCCCGTCGTCAGCTTCTTCCGCATCTTCACGGGGGGCTTCTAGTGGGATTGCGGGTTGCGGATTGCGGTTTGCGGGTTCGGCAGCGACGCGGCGTGATCCGCAATCGGTACGTCCGCAATCGTCGCCGCGGGACTCATCGTTCTCCTTACGGCGCAAGCCACTTCCGCGGCGACGGCGGCGTGGGCGCCGCAGCAGTCAGGTACTCTCGCCTGGCTGCGCGCGGTTCACTTCGTTGACGAGCGGCGCGGGTGGGCTGCCGGGAGCAAGGGCACTGTGATCGCGACCGACGACGGCGGACGCACCTGGCGCGCGCTCGCGCGACCGACCGAGGACGCGCTGCGCGACGTGTTCTTCTCGGATCAGAAGACCGGCTGGCTCGTCTGCGAGCGCAGCCTCTACGCGCTCTCGCGCATGGAGGAGGCGCGCTCATACCTGCTGAAGACGACCGACGGCGGCGCTAGTTGGGCGCGCGTCGAGGTGACGGGCGCGGACGCGGGCGTGGTCTTAACGCGCGTCGTCTTCGCCGACGCACAGCGCGGCTGGGCGCTCGGCGAGATGGGCGCGCTCTACGCGACGCGCGACGGCGGTGCAACCTGGGCGCGCCAGCGCGTGCCGACGCAGCACCTGTTGCTCGGCGCGTCGTTCCTTGATCCTTCGCAGGGCTGGCTCGTCGGCGCGGGCGCGACCGTGCTCGAAACTTCCGACGGCGGCGCGGAGTGGCGCGGCGTCGGCGAGGTCGCGGGCGCGTTGGACGCGGCGCGCCTGAACGCCGTCTCGTTCGTTGACGCGCGGCGCGGCTGGGCGGTCGGCTCGGGCGGCGTCGTCGTCTCGACCGCGAACGGCGGGCGCACTTGGGCGCGACAGCAGTCGGGCACGGACGCCGATCTCTCGGACGTAAAATTCTTCGACGCGCGCGAGGGCTGGGCGGTCGGCGCGCGCGGCACGATCCTGCGCACGGAGGACGGCGGCGCGACGTGGGCGCAGGTCGAAAGCGGCACGACCCACCCGCTCGAACGGCTCGCCTTCACCACGCGCGCGCGCGGCTGGGCGGTGGGCTTCGGCGGAACCGTCCTCGCTTACGCGCCCGCGAACGCGCAAGCCCCGCGCATCAACAACTGACTTCGCAGACAGGTTCGGAGAACTGACCATGCACGTTCAACTCTCGCCCTCGACGCTCAAGCGCGCACGCATCCCGCGCCGCTTCGCGCTCTTTCTCGCGCTCTCGCTCGCGTCCGTGCCGTCTGTCGTGAAAGCGCAGACGGAGGGCGCGGCGACGACGCGGGCGGACGCGCAGGCGACTCCGAAGCAGGAGAAGCCCGGCGCGGAGACGACGACCGCGACGCGCTCGCGCCGCGTCGCCGAGGCGAAGCAGGCTGACCCGAAGAGCGCCGACGCGGCGAAGGGCGCGGACGCCGCGAAGAACGCGACCGGCACGAAGAGCACGACACCCGCGAAGAGCGCGGACGAGGCGAAGAACGCGAACAGCGCGACCCGATCAGTGGCGGAAGAGAAGCCGGCTGCCGTCGAGAAGAAGCCGGAGACGGTCGAGCAGGAGTTGCAGCGCCGCCGGACGGAGATCAAGGACGCGAAGCCGGAGGAGCGCGCGAAGTTGGAGCGCGCGTTAGTTGATCGTCTCGTCGAGCTGAACATGAAGGACGAGGCGCTCTCGGAGCTGCGGCTCGCGATCCACGACGACCGCTACGATCCGGCGTTCTTCTACAACACCGGCAACGCGCTCGCCAGGTTAGGCGACGCCAACGCCGCGGCGGACGCCTACCGCAAGGCGATCAGCCAGCGCAAGGGCAACTACGCGCGCGCGCTCAACAACCTCGGCGTCGTGTTGATCCGTGAGGGTCGCTGGGACGAGGCATACGACGCGCTCAACGCCGCGCTCACGCAGGAGAACTTCACCTACGCCGAGGCGAGCTACAACCTCGGTCGCCTCCACCTGCTCCGCGGCGAGACGAACCTCGCCATACGCGAGTGGACGCGCACGATTCAGCTCGATCCCGGCCACGTCGCCGCGACTGCCGCGCTCGCGCGCGCCTACGCCGAGGACGGAAACACGAAGCGCGCCCTCGCCGTCATCGAAAACTACACGGCGCGCGCCGCGCAGGTCGGCGGCACCGTGCCGCGCGAGATCGCCTACGCGCGCGACGAGATCAACAACGGCACCGTGACCGAAGTACCGCTTGAGCTGCGTGTACCTGCCGCGCCGTCGAACAACCCTCCGAGAGTCGCTTCGTCGAGCGCCGCGTCGTCAAGCGCCACGTCGCGCAACGAGCCCGCGCGCGCGTCGTCGCAGCCTTTGCGCGCGCTGAGCGTCGATCCGGCGACGTACGGTCTCTTGCAGCAGGCGCGCGAGGCGAACGACGGCGGCAAGTTTGACGAAGCCGTCAGGCGTTACCGCAACGTGCTCTCGCACAGCGGGGGCTACTTGCCGCCCGCGAACCTCGAACTGGGCTTGGCGCTCCTCAACCTCAAGCGCGACGCCGAAGCCCTCGCCGCGCTCGCGCCCGTCGCCGCGCGCGACAGCTCTCGTTACCCCGTCGCGCACTACCACCTCGCGCGCCTCTACGAGCGGCAGGGCAAGCTCGACCTCGCCGCGCAGGAGTTCGCGCGCGCCGCGGAGCTTTACGGCGACGAAGCCCCGCAGATGTTTCTGGAACTGAGCCGCGTCCGCGAGAAGTCGAACGACGCGGCGGGCGCGCTCGCGGCGATGGAGTCTTACGTCGCCTCAATCGCGCGACAGGGGAGCGTGCCCGACTGGGCGACGGAGAAGCTGAACGCCCTGCGCGAGAAGGCGAAGGCGGCGGGCGAGCAGAAGCCTGTGACGAACGCGAAACCTTAAACGCGACCGACGCCTCAGGCGAGAGAGCCACTGACGACATGAGTCGTCAGTGGCTCTCTCGCCTGAGGCGTCCAACGCGCCCCGTCACCGCTCCACGATCTGAACGACCGTAGGGGGAGGGCTTGTCCCCGCCCCTACGGTTCTTCAGTCTCTTGCTCGTCGCTCTTCGCCGCCTGCGGTCTCATGTGCGGGAAGAGGATCACGTCGCGGATGGATTTCTTGTTGGTCAGAAGCATCGTGAGGCGGTCAACGCCGATGCCGATGCCAGCGGCGGGCGGCATCCCGTATGAGAGCGCGCGCACGTAGTCCACGTCCGTCTGCATCGCCTCCTCGTCGCCGCGCTCGCGCTGCCGCGCCTGATCCTCGAAGCGCGCGTACTGCTCGACCGGGTCGTTCAACTCCGAGAAGCCGTTGGCGATCTCCATCCCCGCGCAGTACAACTCGAACCGCTCGGCGACTGACGGATCGTCGGGCGAGGCTTTCGAGAGCGGGGAGATTGGTTTGGGATAACTGTAAATAAAAGTCGGGTGGACTAAATAAGGTTCTACAACTGTCGCAAACAGTCCCTCGATATTTCTTGCGTGAGCAATATCATCCACCTTCTCTGCTTCATCCTGTTGAGACTC
>JAIVGV010000024.1 GCA_020201365.1 Acidobacteriota bacterium | reverse complement strand
CCCCGAAGTGCTCGTCGTTGACGAGGCGCTCTCGGTCGGCGACACGATCTTCCAGCACCGCTGCGTCCGCCGCATCAAGGAGATGCAAGCCGCGGGCGCGACCATCCTCTTCGTCTCGCACGACCCGACGCTCGTGCGCGCCATCTGCTCGCGCGCGATCCTTTTGCACCGCGGCGAGATGCTCGCCGACGGCGAGCCCAAGGACGTGCTCAACCGATACCAGCGCCTCATCATGTCGCGCGAGGAGGCTTACGACGACGCGCACGCTTCGCACGACGACGCGGCGACCGGGGCGACGGCCGAAGGCGACGCCGCACGCGCGTCAACGACCCGCGCGGCGTCGCACGTCGCGCGCGCGCCGCTCACGTACACCTACCGCCACGGCAACCGCCACGCCGAGATCGTCGCCGCCGAGCTGCTCGACGGGAAGGGCGAGCCCGCCGAGCTGGTTGACTCGGGCGAGCCCGTGAGCGTGCGCCTGCGGATTCTCTTCCACCGCGACGTGGAGCACCCCGTCTGCGGCTTCATGATCCGCACGCGCCACGGCGTCAACGTGTACGGCACGAACACCGAGCACGTCGGGCTCGCCCTCGGCGCGGCGCGCGCCGGGGACGTGATCGAGGCGACCTTCTCCTTCAACTGCTGGCTCGGTCAGGAGCACTACTTCGTCTCCGTCGCCGCGCACACCGCCGACGGCGTCGCCTTCGACTGGCTCGACGGCGCGATCTTCTTCCGCGTCGCGTGGGTCACGGAGTTCGAGGGCATCGCCAACCTCAACGCGCAAGCCCGCGCGCGCCGCTTGGGCGACGACGACGCGGCTGCGCCGCGCCAGACCGAGAGTGACCGCGACGCCGCGCCGCTCGCCGTCGGCTGAAGCGAGCGCGGCACCTCTTCCGACGAATGACAGACGCCGATCAAAACTCCGACGCCCGCGCCGCGACCGAAACGTCGCCGCCACCGCTGCGACTGCAAGAGCCGCTCGATCCGCGCACGTTCGCGGGCTGCCGCGCCGAGGAGCTGTTCGCCTTCCACGACCGCGCCTTCGTCGAGTCGGCTTACGCCGCCGCGCTCGGTCGCGCGCCCGACGCCGGAGAGCTGCGCGCGACGCTCGCAGACCTGCGCGGGGGGCGGCGCGACAAGCGCGAGATCGTCGCAGACCTCTGCGCCTCCGAAGAGGGCGCGCGCGTCGGGGCGGGCGCGCGCGTCGTCGGCGTCGGCGCGCCGGGCTTCGGTCGTCGCCTGCGCCGCGCGCCCCTCGTCGGCTACGTGTGGCGACTGCTCGCGAGCCTCGCGCGGCTCCCGACGGCGCTCCGCCACCAGCGCGAGTTCGAGCTCTACACGCTCGCTCAGCAGCAACAGATCGCCGACTTCGTCAACGACGGGCGGCGGCGGCACGACGAACAGCTGCGGCTCCTCGGTCTTCGGCTCGACGAAGAGATCGCGCGCGCGCACGCAGACCTGCGCGGCGCCGTCGCGGACGCCCACGAAGCCGTCTCGATGCTCTCGGACGCCGTCGCCACGCTCGACGCGCGGCAGGCTGAAGAGCGCGCGCACCTCGAAGCGCTCATCGCCGAACAGCGGCACGCGCTCGAAGGACATCAGCGCGCGCTCGAAGCGCAGCGCCGGAGGCTCGACGCGCAGGAGGAGTTTTCGGTGCAGGAGCAGCACGCCATCGTCGAGGCGCAGAAGGCTGTGCTCGCCGAGATCGAGTCGCGCCTCACGGAATCCCATGAAGCGCGCCGCCGCGCGCTCGAAGAGTCGGGCGCGCGCGTCGCGAACGAGGCATGAGGGTCGCCTTCGTCACGCCCTGGTTCGGCGCGGGGCTGCTCGGCGGCGCGGAGCGGCACGTCTTCCAACTCGCCGCGCGACTCGCCGCGCGCGGCCACGAGGTCGAGGCGCTGACCACCTGCGCGCGCTCCTTCTCCGACGACTGGTCGGAAGACTTTTACCCGCCCGGCGTCACACGGGAGGACGGCTTCACCGTCCGGCGCTTCCCCGTTGACCCGCGCGACGCGCGCCGCTTCGACGAGGCGAACGCGCGCCTGCTCGCCGTCGCGCGCGAAGAGTTGAAGCCGGGCGTCTCGCCCGTCGCCCACGAAGACGCGCGCGCCTTCGTCGCCCACAACCTCAACTCCTCGGCGCTCGTCGAACACCTGCGCGGCGCGCGCGGGAGTTTCCGCGCCTTCGTCTTCGCGCCCTACCTCTACGGCACGACGCTGCGCGGCGTCGGCGCGGTCGCGGCGCGCGCGCTCCTCCAGCCCTTCCTCCATGCAGAGTCTTACGCCTTCCTCCCCGAAGTCGCCGCCGCCTTCCGCGCGGCGCGCCGCCTCCTCTTCATCTCCGAGGGCGAGCGAGAGCTGGCGCTCAGGCTCTACGGTCCCGGCATCCACACGCGCAGCCGCGTGGTCGGCGGCGGCGTCGAGCCCGCGACCGGCGACGACACGGAGGGCGAAGGGCGAGCCGCCGCGGGCGGCGGGCGGGCGACCGCGCGACGACGAGACGCGGACGCGCTGCCCGCCGAGCTACGCGGCGCGCGCTACGTCCTCTACCTCGGGCGGCGCGACGCGGCGAAGAACGTCACGCTGCTCTTGAGCGCCTTCCGCCGCTTCAGGGAGGCTGCGAAAGGCGGCGGCGGCGAGATGCCGCGCGTCGGCGATCTCAAGCTCGTCCTCGCGGGCGAGGGGCGCGAGTCGTTCCACTCGCCGGGCGAGGGCGTCCACGATCTCGGCGCGGTCGGCGAGGCGACGAAAGCCGCGCTGCTCGCCGGCGCGCGCGCGCTCTTCCAGCCGAGCCGCAACGAGAGCTTCTCGCGCGCGCTGATGGAGTCGTGGCTCGCCGCGCGCCCGGCGGCGGCGCACCGCGACTGCCTCGCCACCGCCGCCGCCGTCTCGCGCTCCGGCGGCGGCTGGCTCGCCGCGTCGGAAGAAGAGTGGGCACGCCTCTTCGCCGCGGTCGCCTCCGCCCACGACGCAGAACTCGACGCGCTCGGCGCGCGCGGTCGGGCTTACGCGCGCGAGCACGCCGACTGGGACAAGGCGATTGTTCGCTACGAGGAAGTGTTTGCGGAACTCGACGACGAAAAACCGGCCGTAGGGGCAGGGCTCGTCCCTGCCCGCAGCGTGCGCGAGCACGCTCAAACCATTCCTGATAATTCAACGTCGGAAGATCATGAATCTTCGTCCGCGCCGTCGCGCGGCGGGCAGGGACGAGCCCTGCCCCTACCACTCCGTTCGACGCCGCGCGTTTCGTTGCACGCGATTCATCAACTGCTGCCCGACGCGGTCGCGGGCGACGCGATCACGATCCACGCGCTCGCCATCCGCGACTACCTGCGCGGCGCGGGGCTCGAGTCGGACGTTTTCGCGAAGCGGCGCGAGGCGGAGCTGGCGGGCGAGGCGCGTCTCGTTGACGAGTCGGAGATCGAGCCCGCGGCGGGTCTCATCTACCACCACTCCATCGGCTCGGAGGTGACGGCGAAGGCGCTCGCGCACGCGGGCGCGAAGTGCCTCGTCTATCACAACGTCACGCCCCCGGAATACTTCGCGCCGTTCCGCCCCGGCTTCGCGTGGCTGCTCGAAGCGGGGCGCGCGCACCTGCCGCGCCTCGCCCGCCACTTCCCCTGCTCGGTCGGCGACTCGGCGTTCAACGCGGCGGAACTCGCCGCCGCAGGATTCCGCGCGCCCGGCGTGCTGCCCGTAATCGTCTCGCCCGACCGCTGGAACGTCGCGCCGGACGAAACATTGATGGGAGAGTTGCAGGACGGGCGCACGAACCTGCTCTTCGTCGGGCGCGTCGCGCCGAACAAGCGGCAGGACGCGCTCGTGGAAATTTTCGCCGAGTACCTGAAGCTCGACCCGAAAGCGCGGCTCGTCGTCGCGGGCGAGGGGCGCGCCTTCGATCCTTACTTCCGCACGCTCTCGCGCGAGATCGAGCGGCGCGGTCTCTCGCAGTCCGTCGCCGTCACCGGTCGCACGAGCGACGCCGCACTGCTGGCTTACTACCGCACGGCGCACCTATACTTGTCCGCGAGCGAGCACGAGGGCTTCGGCGTCCCGCTCGTCGAGGCGATGTGGTTCGACGTGCCGGTGCTCGCGCGCCGCGGCACGGCGGTCGCCGAAACGCTCGGCGACGCCGGGATGCTCTTCGACGCCGGGGAGTCGCCCGGACGGGTCGCGCGACTCGCCTTCATGCTCGCGCACGGCGACGAAGAGTTGCGACGCCGCACGATCGAAGCGCAGCGCCGGCGCCGCGAAGCGTTCACCCCCGAAGCCCTGCGCCCGGCGCTCGCGGGTTTAGTGCGCCGCATGATCGAGTCGCACGCCGCGCGGGCAGCCGACGCCGCTTGAGATCAACCCGCGCGGGCGCGAACGCGAAGCCCCGAGCCTTGAGCACGATCACGAACAACGCGACGACAGGGGCGGCGGAGACCGCGCCGGACGCGACGGCGCGCGGCGTCGGCGCGGGACGTGTCACTTCGCCGCACGGCGAGGACGGTCGCGCGCCCGTGCTCGCCGTCGTCGTGCCGTGTCTGAACGAGGAGGCGGTCGTCGCCTCGACCGCGGCGCGGCTCGCGGAAGTCTTGCGGCGCTTAGCCGCCGCCGGGAAAGTTGATCCCGCAAGCTTCGTCTATTTCGTTGACGACGGCAGCCGCGACGCGACTTGGGTGGTCGTCGAAGGGCTGCACCGCGCCGACCCGTCGGTCAAAGGCTTGAAGCTCGCGCGCAACGTGGGCACGCAGAACGCGCTGCTCGCGGGGCTCTTGAGCGTGCGCGAGCGCGCGGATTGTGTCGTGACGATTGACGCGGACTTGCAGCAGGACGAGCGCGTCATCGAGACCTTCCTCGAAAAGTTCCGCGAGGGCGCGCAGATCGTTTACGGCGTCAGGCGCAGCCGGCGCGCGGACTCCGTCGTCAAGCGCGCCGCGTCGAGCTTCTTCTACAACCTGATGTGGCTGATGGGCGCGCGCATCATCAAGCACCACTCGGAGTACCGCCTCGTCTCGCGCAAGGCGATTGACGCCATCTCGGAGTACCGCGAGTACAATCTTTTCTTACGCGGCATCTTCGTGGACATCGGCTACCGCTCGGCGGTCGTCCAGTTCGACGTTCGCCGCCGCGACACGGGGCGCTCCAAGCACACGCTCGGAAAACTAGCCGCGCTCGCGCTCGACGGCATCACGTCGTTCAGCGTCGTGCCGCTCCGACTAGTCACCGCCGCGGGCGCGCTCATCTTCCTCTTCAGCACGGCGATGACGCTCTTCTACCTCTACGAGAAGCTCAAGGGCAACACGCCGCCCGGCTGGGCGGGCACGGTCATCCCGCTCTACTTCCTCGGCGGCGTGCAGATCATGTTCCTCGGGCTCGTGGGCGAGTACGTCGGCAAGATTTACAAAGAGGTCAAGGCGCGCCCGCGCTACGTCAAGGACGAGGAGCTGTTCTGACGCGGCGGCGCCCGCCGCCTCAGCCGAGGTCGGACGACTTGACGCGCGTCGGCGTGAGGCGCAAGCCTGAGCCGGACGCCGACTCGCTCCCAGCGCGCCCCTCCTCGTGATACTCCGCGTCCTGATTCACGCGCCACACGTCGTGGACGCGCGCGCCCGCCAGTATGTTCTCCGCGCAGAGCAGCCCCGTCATCATCGCGTGATCCTGATTGTTGTACTTGTGCATCCCGTTACGCCCCGCGACGTGCAGCGTCGGAAAGCGCGACTCAAGCTCCGCGCGCAAAACTTCGACCTGCTCCGCGTAGTCGTCCGTGTAAACCGGGTAGGCTTTGCGCTGGCGCACCACGCGCGCGTCCAGCACTTCGCCCTCGTCGGCGAGCCCGATCAGCGCCAGCTCCTTCGTCGCCAGCGCGACGAGCTGCTCGTCCGCGCTCGACCAGAGACCGTCGCCCTCGAAGCAGAAATACTCCATGCCGTAGCAGCAGTAGGAGTCGTCGGGCACCATCTCCGGCGACCAAGCCTTGAAGTTCTGCACGCGCCCGACGCGCACGCCCGCGTCGTGTATGTAGAGCCAGTTGTCGGGGAGCCGCCGCGTGTCTTTGAGGATCAGGGCGACGATCAGGAAGTCGCGGTAGCGGAGCGCGTCAGCCGCCGCGAGCGCGCTTTCGGAGAGCGGCGGCGTGAGCCCGCGCGCGAGCTGGCGCAGGGGGATCGAGGAGATGACGTGGCGCGCTTGCGTGCGCCTCTCTTCCCCGTCCGCCGTTCGCGTCGTGACGAGCCACGCGCAGCGCGCCTCGTCCCACACGCAGCCCGTCACGCGCTCGCCGAGGCGCACCTCGCCGCCGCGCTCTCTGATCCTCGCGGCGCAAGCCTCCCACATCATGCCGGGACCTCTGCGCGGGTAGCGGAACGAGTGGATGAGAGTTTTGATCGCCGCGTCGCCCTTCGCGGGTAGGAGCGCGTTGCGGAGCGCGGAGGAGAGCGAGAGCCCCTTGATGCGTTGCGCCGCCCAGTCGGCGGAAATCTCCTTGCAGCTCATGCCCCAGACCTTCTCGGTGTAAGACTTGAAGAAGATCGAGTAGAGGCGGCGACCGAACTGGTTGCTCACCCAGTCCTCGAAGCTGCGCGGATCGGGGACGGGCGCGAGGCGCGCGCGCACGTACGAGGCGAGGCACAAGAAAGACTCGACCGCGCCGAGTTTCCAGAATGCCTCGAGCGGGCGCAAAGGGTAAGAGAAGAACTTGCCGCGGTAGTAGATGCGCGAGCGGCGCGGGCGCACGAGCATGTCTTCGGGCAAAAGCTCCGTCCACAGCTCTTCGATCTCTTGCGACTTAGAGAAGAAGCGGTGACCGCCGATGTCGAAGCGGAAGCCCTTGTAGTTGACGGTGCGCGCGATCCCGCCGACGTAAACGGGATCGGCTTCGAGGACTGTGACGCGGAGTTTGCCGGGCGCGCGCTTGAGCAGCGTGTAGGCGGCGGTCAGCCCGGCGGGTCCCGCGCCGAGGATCGCCACGTCCGTCTGTGAGACTTCAGCCGCGCGCGTCTGCAAACGTCACCCTCCCCGATCCTTCAAAGTCGCCGCCCATGTTAACCGCCGGCGCGAGCGTTTGACCAACGCGGGCGCGCAGACCTGCGCCACGCGGCGGCGAGCGCGGCGAGCAGCGACAGCGTGAGCGCGGAGATGATCGCGCCGTTGCGGGCGGCGGGCGCGCGGTAGCGCATCTCGACCGTGTGCGCGCCGGGCGGCAGCGCCACCCCGCGCAGCAAATAATCGGTCAGCAGGATCGGCGACGCGCGCCCGTCCACGCGCGCCTCCCAGCCCGGATAGAAAATCTCGCCGACGACGAGGACAGTCGCCGTCGGCGCGTCCGTCTCGACGGTCAGCCTGTTCGCTTCGTAGGCGACGACGCGCGCCGAGGCGTCGGGCGCGAGAGCGCCGCCGGGCAGTCGCGGCAGCTCCGCCGCGCCCGCTTCGACGAGTGCCGTGCGCCGCGGATCGAAGTCGCGCGCGACGCCGTCAAGCGACGGCTCGCCGCGGATGCGCCGCAGGGCTTCCTCGCCGTCAACCGCCTCCGCCCCGGCGACGAGCCACGCGCGCGGGCAGGCGCGCCGGTTCTCTAGCGCCAGCACGCCGCCCTCGTCGAACGTCACGCGCCAGCGCGACGGATCGAGCGGACTCCCCGCGGCGAGCGGCGCGGACTCTTGCGACGCGCCGTCGTAAACGCTCGCCTTCCAGAGCGCGACCGTCGCGCGCCGCGCGACCGAGGTTACTTCCACGCGCTCGACGCTCAGCCGCCCGCCGAGCGGGACGAGCGCGAGGTAGCGCTCGGCGGGGAAGCTGTCCGCGGCGTCGCCCGGCGTGCTGTCGAAGACCGGCGCGAGTCGGTGCTTGATCACGGATCGCACGTCGGCGCGCTCGTGTGCCCACTCGGCGGTGTCCGCGCCCGCGCGCAGCTCGCGCTCGACGGTGCGACCGTCGCTCGCATGGACGCGCACGAGCGCGACCGTCTCGCCGTCCGCGACGTCAACCGAGTCGGCGAGCGAGGTGACGAGCGCGAGCGCGTCGCCGCCGGCGCCGACGCCGCTCAAAGTCGCGGTCTCGCCGGGGCGCAGGATTCGTCTGAGGTCTGCCGTGGAGAACTGCGCGCCCTCGCGGCTCGCCCTCGCGACGGGCGCGGTCTGAAGCCCCTCGAACGTGACGACGTGCGTCGCGTTCAAGAGATCGAGCACGTGCGAGCGCGCGTCGAAGAGCGTGCGGTCGGGCTCGCCTTTCACGTCGTAGCGCGGGTTCACGGCGTCGGGTCCGGCGTTGCCGAGCGCGCGGCTGTAGCGTTCGAGGATGAGCTGCTCGTAGCCCGCGAGGTTTTGCAGTCCCGCGAGCGCGGTCATGTTCGGCAGATCGATCCGCGGCGGGTTGGCGGGGTAGCCGAGCAGGTAGATGTTGACGCGCGTATAGACGCGGTTCTCCGCGGGCGGGAACTGTTGCAGGTAGCGCGTCACGGGCGCGTCCGCCCGGAGTCGGCTCGCGGGCTTGGCGTCCGGCAGCCACCAACGCCCCGTCATCAAGAACGGCTCGAAGAAGCAGGCGCACATGATGAGAGCGAGCGACAAGCGCGTGCGCCGTCTCGCCGCGCCCGCGCGCGACGCGAGCCACAGCGCGGCGCCGACGAGGATCGTGAAGCAGAGTTTCCAGACGACGTAGCTCGCTTCCGGCAGCCCCGTCCCCTGCCCCGTGTCCGGCGCGGCGACGTAAAGCGAGGGTCGCTGCGCCGCGCGCCACCAGCCGACGCCGACGGCGACGACGAGCGCGAGCGCGAGCCACGCGAGCGCCGTTAGCATCGCGGCGTGACGGCGCGACCACGCGGCGCGCCGGGGCGAGACGGGGACTGCGGCGCGCGCGCGGCTGAGTCGCAGCGCGTCCCAGCCGTAAGCGGCGAGCACCGAGACGGCGAGCGACCACTCGAAGGCGTGGCGCGAGGCGTAGCGGAAGCGGTTATAGACGGGCACGTGATAGAGCAGGCGATTGAGCGGCGTCGCCGAGCCGAGCATCAGCACGAACATGAGCAGAGCCAGCGCAGCCCAGAAGACGATCCGCACGTCGCCGCCTCCGCGCCCGTACTCGCCGCCGCTTCCGCGCCCGCGCCCGCGCACGTACTTGACGACCGCGTACAGCGCGAGCCCCGCCGCGAGCGGCGCGACGTAAACGGAGACCTCGATGTAGTGGTAGAGCGGCGCGACGAAAGAGCGCACGGCTTCCGCGGGCGAGAACGCGCCCGCGCTATAGACCTCGTAGGCGAGCGCGCCGCGGATGCTGCGCCGCGCGGCGCGCATCGTCTCCAAGATTTGGAACGCGCCGACGCCCGCCGACAAGACCACGCCACACGCCGCGACGGCGAGCGGTCGCCAGCGCGTCCGCCACCCGCGCGCCGTCACGTCGTCGCGGCGGTCGTCGTTCGCGTTAGTGAGTGAAACGAACGCGGCGTAGAGCACGGCGACGATGGCGACGTAGAGGAAGCCCTGCCCGTAGCCGTTCAGCACGCAGGGCGCGTAGGCGGCGGTCGCGCCGAGCAGGCACGGGACGAACCGTCGCGTGCGCGCGCGCTCGACGGGCACGAGCAGGAGCGGCAGCCACAGGAGCGAGTTGGTGTGGAAGCCGACGACGGCGAGCTTACTCGTCATGCCGCCGCCGAAAGTATAGGCGAGACCGGCGAGCAGCGCGGCGGGCCGGCTGCGCCTGATCTCGCGCGCGTAAGCGTAGGTGAAGATCGGCGAGAGCAGGAACGGCGCGAGCAGGTAAATTTGCTCGCCCCAGCGGGCGGGCAGAAACAGGTAGCCCCAAGTGAGCGGGTAGCCTAAGGAGAGCTGCCCCATCGAGAGGAAGGGGTAGCCCGACAGCACGAGCGGCGTCCAGACGGGCGCGACGCCCGCGCGGATCATTTGCCAAGCGACCGAGCGCAGCGGGTACGACTGGTAGAAGGCGTCCGCCGCGATGAGGAAGCGACCCGCCAACAGCGCGCGCACGAAGAAGAGCGCGAAGAAGATGACGACGCACGCGCCGACGCGGGCGTCCGCGCGCCGCGACCGCCACACGCGCCGCCAACGCGCGCGATCAATCAGTCTCCGCACGCGCGGTATCTTAGCCGCAAGGTTCGCGCGAGGAAAGGAGAAGAAAACGGTGAAGTCGGAACGCGGGACGATGAGCGGAAGACGAGTCGTCTTACAGTTCATCGTTCCTCGCTCCGACTTCACCGTTCTCCCTCGTTCCTACTTCACCGTTTTTCCTTTATGCTAGTCGCCCGTTCGTCGGCGCTGCTTCCGGGATGCGATCAAGCTCACAGTCAGGCGGAGTCAGAGTGCGCGGTCTGGTGCTGTGCGCGCTCGCGCTCGTCGCGTGGGGCGCGCTACTCGCGCGCGCGCTCGTGGTCTTCACGCCGGAGAGCGCCTACGTGCAGCCGTTCAACTCCGCGTCTGGACGGCTCACGGCATTTACGCCTTCCAGACCGTGTGGATCTTCCTGTCCGCCTTCGCAGTCGGCCCGCTCGGCGGACGTTACGCGCTCGCCGCCGCCGCGCTGTTCCTCTTGACGCTCTCGCTGTCGCCGACGGTCGCGCATTACGTCTTCGTCATCAACCAGCGCAACGCCTGGCAAATCGCGCCCGTCTTCTACGCCTGGTGGGGCTTGCGCCGCGTCTGCGCGTACCACTTCGGCGGCGCGCGCGCGCCGCGCCCCGCCGCGCTCGGCTGGCGCGCGCTCGCGTTCGCCTCCGCCTTCCTCGCCGTCTGGACTTCGCCGCTCGCCGCCCCGCCGCTGTGCGTTATCTACCTCGTCGAGCTGCTGCGCGCGCGCCTCGCCGCACGCGCAACGTCCGGCGCGAGTGCGTCGTCGGTCGCCGGGGCGCGGATTAAAATCGCCGGCGTGCTCGCGAGTTGCGCCCCGCTCGTCGCCGCGCTCGTCTGCGAGCAGTTGCTCAAGTGGAATTTTCACCGGCACGCGCTCAAACACTTCGGCTCTGACTACCGCACGCCGCTCGAATTCGACCGGGGGAATTTTTCGGCTAACTTTCGCGCGCAGTGGCAGGTCTTCGCGCACACGCCCTCGCCCTGGTGGCAACTGGCACTCCTCGGCGCGCTCGCGACGCTGCCGCTCGCCTATCTTTTGCTGCGGTGCTCGCTGCGTGATGATGACAAGACGGCGCGCGCGTGCGAGCCCGGCGCGCGGCTCGACTTGTGCGCGCTCGCCGTCGGGTGCGGCGCTTTCGCGCTCGCCAACTTCTCGACCACCGTCGTCTTCACCTGGACGCGGCTCAACGCCTACGGCGGTCGCTACCTCGCGCTCACGCACCTGTTCGGCGCGTTCGCCGGGCTCGTCGCGCTCTGCTTCCTTCTGAATCTCTCGCGCGGCATCTACGGAGCGCGCCGCGTCGCGGCGCCCGCGCTCGCCGCCCTCGCCGCCCTGCTGCTCTTGATCAGATTCCCCCCGGCGCGCAAAGACCCCGGTTACGAACCGCTGCGCGCCGCCGCCGCCTCGCTCGCCGCGCGCGCGCCCCGCGCCGTGCTGCTCGGCGGCTACTGGGACACTTACGTCTTCGCCGGGCTCGAACCGTCCGCTGCGTTCACGCCCGTCCCCGCCGAAGATCAACTCGTGCGCACTCCCTGGACGCCGCGACTCATGCGACAGTCCGGGCGCGTCCTCGTCGTCCAACACGCCTTCCCCGCGACGAACGAGCCGGAGACGCCCGCGCCCTACACGACCTTCGGCGACGGCACAGACCCGCCGTCCGTCATCCGTCAACACGGCGCGACGCTGCGACTGGAGACGCCCCGCTGGTTCGAGCAGAGCGGCTACGTCTTCTCGCTCTACCGCGTGACGAACGAAGGCGGCTGAGCGCGCGATCTAAGATTTGATCCGACGTCAGGACTATCGAACTTGAGCGCGAACACTCAGAATCTCTGCATCGTCTGCGGCGGCACGTCGCACCGACAGCTCTACGAGGGGCTGCTCAGGTGTCGCGCGTGCGGCTACGTCTTCGCCGACGCGCGCCTCACGGACGAGGAGCTGCGCGCCCTCTACGACGAGGACTTCTTCACCGGCGCGGAGTTCAGCGACTACGCAGAGGACGAGCTGCACCTGCGCAAAAACTTCCGCGCGCGCCTGCGCGTCCTGCGCCGCTTCCTCGATCCGTCGCGCCACAAACGTCTCTTGGAGATCGGCAGCGCCTACGGCTTCTTCCTCGAAGAGGCGCGCGCGCTGTTCGAGTCGGTCGAAGGCATAGACATCACGGGCGCCGGGATAGCGCACGCGCGCGAGCGCTTCCAGCTCGACGTGACCTTAGGCGACTTCCTCTCGCACGACTACGGCGCGCGCCGCTTCGACGTGGTCTGCATGTGGGACACCATCGAACATTTGCGCGAGCCGCAGCGCTTCGTCGAGAAGATCGCCTCGCTCACCGAGCGCGGCGCGTTGCTTGCGCTCACCACCGGAGACATCGAGAGCCTCAACGCGCGCCTGCGCGGTCGCCGCTGGCGGCTCATTCACCCGCCGACGCATCTGCACTACTTCTCCCGCCGGACGATCGCGCGCCTGCTCGCCGCCCACGGCTTCGACGTCGTCTATAACCGCCCGTGCGGTTTCTACCGGAGCTTGGATAACGTCGCCTATAATGTCTTCGTGCTCCGACACAACCTGCGCCTGCCCCACGCGCTCTTGCGCCGCGCTGGAGTAGCGCGGCTCGGCTTCTACCTGAACCTGTCCGACATCATGTACGTCATCGCGCGCCGCCGTTAGATCAGAGCGCGCCGCACACGAGCATACTTTGCGCGCTCTCACACGAACACGCGCCGCACACACGCTCGCCGTCGTCGGCGCGTTCGCGCTCCTCTTCACAGCCTTCTTCTCGCCCGCCCTCTTCACGCACCGGCTGCTCGCGCCCGGCGACGGCGCGCTCTACTTCCTGCCCGCCTTCCTCACGCCCCGCGCCGCTTGGGACGCCTCGATCTGGCTCGGCACGCCCGCCCTCGCAGACCCGCAGGCGCTTGCGTGGTATCCGCCCGCGCTCCTGTGCCGGCTGCTCCCGCCCGCCCTCGGCTGGAATCTTTTCATGCTCGCGGCTTACGTCCTCGCCGCGAGCGCGACCTACGGATACACGTTCACGCTCACGCGCTCGCGCGCCGCCGCCGCTTTCGCGGGGACGACGTTCGCCCTCTCCGGCGCGCTCGTCTCGCACGCCGTCCACCCCTCGCTCATCCACGTCGCCGCGTGGATGCCGCTCCTCGTCTGGTCGCTCGAAATAATCGCGCGCCGCCGTCGCATACCGCGCGCGTGGCTCGTCGTCGGCGCGGCGTCGGTCGCGCTCTCGGCGCTCGCGGGTCACCCGCAGACTTTCGCGTACACGATCCTGCTCGGCGCGGGCTTAGCGCTCTTCCGCTCGCCGCGCGCGCGCGCCGGTCGCCGGCGCTACCTCGCCGCCGTCTCCCTCGTCTTCGTCCTCGGCACCGGGCTCGCCGCGCTGCAACTCTTGCCGTCCGCAGAACTCGCGCGCGAGAGCGTCCGCGCCTCGCTCGACTTCGAGGCATTCACCGCGTATCAGCTCCCGCTCCGACAGCTCCCGACCCTCATCTTCCCCTTCCTCTACGGCGGCTCGCCGCGGACGTTTTACGCCACGCCCTACTTCGGCGCGTGGTCTTCGGAGTCCGGCGGCTGGAACGCGAGCGAGCTGTGCGCTTACGTCGGCTTACTCGCGCTCATACTCGCCGCGGTCGCGCTCTTCGCGAGAAGGCGGCGCGACGGGTGGCAACTGAACTTCTGGTCGGGCGTCGCACTCGTCGCGCTGCTTCTCGCGCTCGGCTCCGCGACGCCGCTCGCCTTCGTCGCCTACCGCCTGCCCTTCGTCAACAAGTTCCGCGCGCCCGCGCGCCACCTCGTCGAGTTCTCTTTCGCCCTGAGCGTCCTCGCCGGATTCGGCGTCGCCGCGATCCAGCGACGCGCCGCGTCCGCGACACTGATCAAACGTGTCGCGCTCGCCGCCATCGCAGTTGTGCTCCTCTGCCTCGCCGCGCTCGCGCTCTACCGCGGACAGATCGGCGCGCAGGCGCAAGACGCCATCGGTCGCGCCGTCAGCATCGCGCCGTGGCGCAACCCCGCGACGCTCTTGCCGCTCTGCCTGCTCGCCGCCGCGTGCGCGTCGCTCGTCGCGTGGTCGCGCCGTCCTGCGTCGCGCGCGCGCCTCGCCCTCGTGTTCGCCGTACTCGCGTGCGATCTCGCGAGCGTCGGCTTCTTCTCCGAGTGGCGCTTCGCCTCGCCGGACGCTTCCATCGTGCAGCCGCCGCCCGCCGCGCTCCGACTGCGCGACGCGCTCGCCGCCACGCGCCAGCGCATCCTCACGACGCGCGGCGCGCTCGGCACGCCCGACGAACTCCCGCCCAACCTCTCGAAGCTCTGGGGCGTCGAGAGCGCCTCCGGCTACGGACCGCTCATACAAGCGCGCGCCGCGCGACTGCTCGACGAGCTGCCGCACGGCGCGGTCGCAGACACTTGGGCGAACAACGACGACCGCAGCCTCGACCTCGCCGCCGTCCGCTACGTCCTCGCGCCGCGCGACGACTCGCGTACAAATGATGGCGCGCAGCCGAACGTGACGAGCGATCTCAACCTCAGTTTCGGCAAGGGCTGCAACGCCGCGCGCGAGTCCGTCCGGCTGGCGCTGCCCGCGCCCGTGCGCGCCACGCGCCTCGCCTTCGTCTCGCAGCTCGCGTGCTCCGATCAACTCGCGGACGCCGCGCCAGTCCTCGCCGTCGCGCTCACAGACACGCGAGGTCGCACCTCGCGACTCGACTTGCGCGCCGGTCGCGACACCTCCGAGTGGGCTTACGACTGCCCGGACGTGCGCGCGCGCATCCGCCACAGCCGCGCGCAGGTCTTTTCGACCTACCCGACCGCGCGCGAGCCCGCGCCCTGCGCGGGGCACGACTACGCGACCGAGATCGCGACCGATTCGCCCGCCGAGATCAAAACAATCGAGCTGCGCTGGGAGGGCGGCGACGCGGCGTCGCTCGCCTTAAGGAAGCTGACGCTCGTTGACGCGGAGCGCGGCGCGAGCCTGCCCGTCACGCCGACGCTCGTCGCGCTCGCCGACGGGTCGCGCTGGCGTCTCGCCGAAGAAGACGGCGGCGCGCGCGTTTACGAGAACCTGCGCGCACGCCCGCGCGCGTGGCTCGTCGGCGAAGTCCTCTCGCTCGGCGCGGACGACGCGCTCTCGGCGATCAAGACGGGGCGGCTCGCCGACGGTCGCGCCTTCGACCCGGCGCGCACGGCACTCGTCGAAGAGCCGCAGGACTTCACGCCCCGGGGCAACGACGCGGGCGCGCGAGACGGCGGCGCGCCGCCTTCAAACGACGAGGCGCAAGCCTTTGCGCGCGTCGTCGAAGTGTCGGGCTCGTCCGTCGCGGTCGAGACGCGCGCGCCTGCGCGGTCGCTGCTCGTCCTCTCGGACGCGGACTACCCCGGCTGGCGCGCGAGCGTTGACGGGCAAGACGTTCGCCTCTACCGCGCGGACTACGCGCTGCGCGGCGTCTTCGTGCCCGCGGGCGCGCACGCCGTCCGCTTCGAGTTTCATTCGCGCAGCTTTCGCAACGGGCTCGTCGTTAGCTGTGTCGCGCTCGCCGCGCTCGTCGCCTTCGTCGCTCTGCCGAACCCGATCTCGAACGCGAAGCCGCGGCGCGCGCGCGCCCGTTCGCGACACGCCGACGCGCGCGCTCGTCGTCCGGCGTCGCGCGTCGGGTCTGCCCTCGTCGCGCTCGTCGAGGGTCGCTACGCGGAGAAGTCGCGCGCGCAAAAGATCATGCTCTCGCTCGCCGTCTTCGCCTACCCGCTCGTGTACCTCGCGAACATGATCGTGCGCGCGGACGGGCGCTACACGGGCATTGATAACGACTTCGGCTACGCCTACTACAACTACAAGGTCTATCTCCTCGCCGCGCTCAGCCGACTGCGCTTCCCGCTCTGGTCGCCCGCCGAGGGCGGCGGCTTCCCGTTCTTCTCAAGCCCGCTGCCCGCGAGCGTCTATCCCTTCAACGCGCCGCTCGCGATCTTCTACCGCGTCGCGGGCGGCTACACGCAGTACGATCATCAGGTCTTCACCGTCTTAGGCGTCTGCGCCTTCGCGCTCGGACTCTTCCGCTGGCTGAGCCTGATGCCGCTCAGACTTCGCGCCGTCCTCTTCGCCACACTCGTGATGTGCGTCAGCTTCAAGGTGACGGAGACGATGCGCTTCCCCAACTCGACGCAGACCGCCGCGTGGTACCCGTGGGTGCTCTTCGCCGTCACACAAATTTTTCTTAGCGAGACACTGCGACGCGCGCTCAAGTACGGGTTGCTCCTCGCGCTCTTCCTCGTCTTTCACCTGACGGGCGGCTACCCCTACTTCGTCTATTACACGCTCTTCCTCGTCCCGCCGTACCTGCTAATCTTCGTCGTGCCGACTCTGCGCCGCGCGCTGTGGCGACGGCGCGTCGCGAGTTTGCGTAGGTCGCTCGCGGTGTGCGCCGCGTCCGCCGCGCTCGCGCTCGTCGTCTGCGCGCCGTACCTTTACCAGACCGCGCGGCTCATGCGCGCGACCGTCAACCGCGCGGGCGGCGACTTCCGCTACGCGACCGAGCACGAGTTCCGCCCCGTCCACACCGTCGGCTCGCTCCTCTTCCCGCCCGCCTCGCAGCCCGAAGGCTGGTACTACTTCGGCGCGCTCCCGCTGCTCCTCCTGCTCCTCTACTTCTTCGCCGGACGCACAACGCGCGACGGACTCTCGCACGCCGCGACGAACACTCACGCGCCCGACGACGACTCGACGCGCCGCCCTGATCGCGCGATCAAAATCTTCTTCCTCGCTTGGTTCGCCCTCGTCAGCTACACGACCTACGGTCGCCGCTCCTACCTCTTCCTCCTGCTCTTCAAGCTCGCGCCGCTCTTCGCCAGCCTTCGCGTCTGGGGTCGGCTCAACATCGTCCTCGTCCCCGTCCTCGCGTGGCTCCTCGCCCACGCCTACGCAGCCTTCGAGCACCGCCTCTTCGGCGTCACGCACACGGACGCGGGCGGACGACCGACCGAAGGCTCGCGCGCCGACGCGACAGACCGTGCGGCGCGTGCGGATGCGACGCGACAGCTCGCCGTCCTCGCCGCCTGCTACGCGGTCGTCCTCTGCGCGCAGCTCTTCTTCCTGCGCCGCGGGCTCTACGATTTCTACTGGGCGCGGCTCTCAGACTTCGCGCACCTGCGCGGCAAAGAACCGCTCTTCGTCCTCGCCGGATTCGCCGCGTTCGCCACAGTCGCCTCGCCCCTACTTCTCGCACGAGCGCGCCGCCTCGACACGCGCGCCGCGCCCGCCCTCGTGCTCGCCGCCTGCGTCATCGTCACCGCGCTCGACACGCGCCCCGTCGGCTCGCGCACCTGGACTTACGAGGCGACGGCGACGCCCAGAGTCTCGCGCGACATCTCGGCAGAGCTTCGCCGCGGCTTCGACTCGCCGCGCGCCGACGAGGAGGAGTTGATCCCGACAGTCCCGCGCTTCAACGCGGGCGTCATGGTCAACTGGTACTACACGCCTTACGTCGCCTTCCTCTACGCGGCAGCCCGCGAGCCCGAAGCCCGGCGCGTGCTGCTCGGCTTGACGGACGGTCGCAAGGTCTTCCTCTCACGCGCGATTGCTCACGACACCGTCGCCGCGTTCCTCGCAGACTCTGCCAGCTTCGGCGGTGCGGCGCGCGCGGTCTCCTACACGGGCGACGACCTCTCGCTCGACGTTGACGCGCCCGCCGCAGGCTTCGTCAGCTTCATAGACAACTACGATCCGGACTGGCGCGCGAGTGTGGACGGGCGACCTGTGGAGATCGAGCGCCTCTTCGGCACGTTCAAATCCGTGCGCGTGCCCGCAGGGAAGCACCGCGTCGTCTTCTCATACCGCCCGCGCTTCTTCGGCTGGCTCGCGGGGCGTTGAGCTTGGGAACAAATAGAAAAAGCATTCACCGCGGAGGCGCGGAGATCGCGCGGAGTTTTCGCAGAGAAGACAAGCCTCCGCGTAAACTCCGCGAAAGTCTCCGCGCCTCCGCGGTGAGTTACCCCTCCGCCGCCATTCAAGATTAAACTGACCCGCCGCCACCACGACACCGACCGATGAACGAAACGCAAGTCCCGCATGACAACGACGCACCGCCGCGCGCGCTCGCGCACGCCGCCGCGGTCGTCGCCCTCTACGCGCTCGCCTTCACGGTCTTCTTCTCGCCCGTCATCTTCTCCGCGAAGCTCCTCGCCCCCGGCGACGGCTTCAACTTCCACGCGCCCTTCTTCTACTTCGGTCGCCACCTCTGGACGCCGCTCCTCTGGGGCGGCTACCCGCTCGACGCGGATCCGCAGACGATGGCTTGGTATCCGCCGCGCGCCCTCTTCTCGCTCCTGCGCTCTTACAACGCCTTCGTCGTCTCCGCCTACGCCCTCGCCGCGAGTACGTCTTACGCTTACGCCCACGCGCTCACGCGCTCGCGCTTCGCGTCGCTCGTCGCCGGACTCACCTACGGCATGAGCGGCTGCCTCGTCGCGCAGGTCGGTCACGTCTCACTCGTCCACACGGCGGCGTTCGCGCCCGCGATCTTCTGGTCGCTCGAAAACCTGCGCCGCCGCGCGTCCGCGCTCTGGTTCGCCGCGTGCGCCGCGTCGGTCGCGTGCGCGGGGCTCGCCGGTCACTTCCAGATTTTCACCTACGCGCTCGGCGTCGCGCTGCTCTACGTTTTCGTTCTGGGCTGGGCGCAGGGCGCGACCACGCGACAAAAGATCGCCCGTCTCGCGTTGATGCTCTCCGCGCTCGCGCTCGGCGTCGCAGCGACGGCGGTTCAACTCGTCCCCACCTTCGAGCTGACCGGGCAAGGGCAGCGCGCCGCGATGTCGTTCGCCGAGTTCGACTCGTTCGCGCTCCCTCTGCGCCACCTCGCGCGCCTCTTCTTCCCCTACGCCCTCGGCGGCTCGCCCGGCTCCTTCTACGCCGTGCCCTACTTCGGCGAGTGGGCTCCGCCGAGCGGGGGCTGGGGTCAGACGGAGCTCGCCATCTACGTCGGCGTGCTCCCTCTCATGCTCGCCTTCGTCGGCGTCGTCGCGCACCGACGCAACCGCGTCGTCTGGTTCTGGGTCGCCGTCGCCGCGCTCTCGCTCCTGCTCGCCGCGGGCGACGCGACGCCGCTCGCGCGCCTCGCCTTCCGCCTGCCCGCCTACAACAAGTTCCGCGTCCCCGCGCGCCACCTCTTCGAGTTCGCGCTCGCCGTGAGCACACTCGCCGCGCTCGGCGCGCACGCGATTCAAAGACGGCTCGCCGACTCGCGACGAATAACAGCGACACAGCCCGCGGCGGCTTCACAGGCGGACGACGCGCGGGCGCGACGCACAACCGCGCGACTCACGCGCAACGCGATCTTCGTCGGCTTCGCCGCGCTCGCAATCAGCCTCATCTCGCTCGTCGCAACTTCGTCTCGCATCCGCGCCGAAGCCGCGCGCGCTGGCGTCGCCAATTACAGCCTCGCGCCGTGGCGCAACCCCGCGACGCTCGCGCCGCTCTTCGTCTTCGCCGTCGCCGCGTCCGCGCTCCTCTTCTGGGCGCGACGACCCGAAGCGCGTGCGCGTCAGGCGCTGCTCGCCGCCGTTCTGATCTGCGACCTCGCGAGCTTCGGCTGGTTCTACGAGTGGCGCTACGTCTCGCCCGACGCGCGGCAGCTTGCGCCGCCCGCCGAAGCCGCGCGCTACGGCGAACAGCTTCGCGCCGCAGACCAGCGCGCACTCCCTTCGCGCGGCGTGCTGACGCCGCGCGCGGGCTCGCCGCCCAACGCCTCCGCGCTCTGGAAAGTTCCGAGCGCCTCCGGCTACAGCGCGCTCATCCTCGCGCGCACGAGCCGCCTGCTCGACATGGCGAACGACGGCAGCCTGACCGCGCCGTGGCAGGGCGCGACCGACCGCAGCCTCGACCTCTTCGCCGTCCGTTACCTCTTCGCCCCGCGCGAAGACGACAACGCCCGCGACGGAATCTCCGACAGCGAAACTTTCAAGCAGCTCGATCCGCGCGACGCGAACGCCGGAGCCGTCTTGCGCGATGCGCCCGCGCTCGGCATCACGCTCGGCGCGGGCTGCGACACCCCGCGCCCAGACGCCGCCGAGTTCTCCCTCCCGCGCGCCGCGCGCGCCGACTCAATCGCGCTCGTCACCGCGCTCGCCTGCTCGACCGACATCGCGGACGACGCGCCCGTGCTTCGCGTCACCGCGACGGACGGCGCGGGCGCTTCCCGTTCGGTCGCGTTGCGCGCGGGCGCGGACTCGTCCGAGTGGGCGCACGACTGCGCGGACGTGCTGCCGCGCGTCAGGCACCGCCGCGCGCCCGTCTTCGAGAGCTTCACGGTCGCGCGCGGCGCGCTAGGTTGCGAAGGTCACTCCTACCTCGCGCGCCTGCGCTTCGACCGTCCGCTCGAAGTGAAGAACCTCCGCCTCGAATGGATCGGCGGGCGCGGCTCCGCGGACGTGAAGAGGATCGCGCTGATAGACGCGGCGTGCGCCTCGGCGCGGCTCGTCCGCCAGCAAGACCTCGCGCCCGACCCCGCGCGCTGGCGTCGCGTCGAGGACGCGGGCGGCGTCGCCGTGTACGAGAACCTGCGCGCACGCCCGCGCGCGTGGCTCGTCGGCGAAGTCCTCTCGCTCGGCGCGGACGACGCGCTCTCGGCGATCAAGACGGGGCGGCTCGCCGACGGTCGCCCTTTTGATCCGGCGCGCACCGCCGTCGTCGAAGAACCGTCGCCACTCGCGGGCGCGGCGCTGGCGCGAGAGGAGGCGGCGACGGCATCAAACGGCGAGGCGGCGATCACGGGCGCCGACGACACGGCGCTGAACCTGCGCGTGCGCACGCCGCGCGACGCGCTCCTCGTCACAAGCGACGTTTACTATCCGGGCTGGCGCGCGCGCGTGGACGGGCGCGAGGCGCACGTCTATCGCACCGACTACGCGCTGCGCGGCGTCCTCGTCCCCGCCGGAGAACACGCGGTCGAGTTCTCTTACGAGCCGCGCTCCCTGCGCGTCGGCGCGCTCGTGTCCGCCCTCGCGCTCGTCGCAATAGTGCTCGTCTCGCTGTGGCTCGCGCGCCGCTTGCGCAAGGCGGGCGGGCGTGAGGGGATTTACTGAGCGCCGTCGCTATTGATCGCTTCGGTCGCGGCGCGTGATGAGTTGGTTGCCGCAGACGAGCGCGTCGAGTGCGGTGCGTTGGAAGGTGTCGCAGGCTTCTTCGGGCGTGTTGACGATGGGCTGACCTTTGACGTTGAAGGACGTGTTGAGGACGACGGGGACATCGGTCAGCTCTGCGAACGAGTTGATCAGTCGCCAGTAAAGCGGGAGCTGTTCGCGCTCGACCGTCTGGACGCGCGCCGTTCCGTCAACGTGCGTGACTGCCGGGACGACGGCGCGCTTGTCGGGTCGGACGTTGCAGACGCGCGTCATGAAGAAGTTGCCGCGCGCGTCGTCGAAGAACTCTGCGGCGCGCTCGGCGAGGGCGGACGGCGCGAACGGGCGGAACGGCTCGCGGAACTTGATCCGCGCGTTGACGATCTCCTTCATCGCGGCGCGGCGCGGGTCGGCGAGGATCGAACGACTCCCAAGGGCGCGCTGACCGAACTCCATCCGACCCTGAAACCAGCCGATCACTTTCCCTTCCGAGATCAACTGCGCGGCGACGCGCGCCGGATCGTCAACGCGGCGCGCGTCGAGTTCGTCGCGCGCGGCGGCTTCGAGTATCCGCGCGTCGTCGTAAGCGGGTCCGAGCGCGGCTGTCTTGAGTTCTTCGCGTTCGAGCGTGCCGGTCGCCTTCAAGTGCGCGAGCAGCGCCGCGCCGAGCGCGGCGCCCGCGTCCGAGGCGCAGGGCGGGACGTAAAGCTCTTCGACGATCCCCTCGCCCAAAAGTTTTCCGTTCGCCACGGAGTTCATCGCGACGCCGCCCGCGAGGCAGAGCCGCTTTCGCCCGCTCGACGCGACGAGGCGGCGCGCGACGGAAGAGACGACTCGTTCGAGCTGCCGCTGCGCGGAGGCGGCGACGTCGCGGTAGTGTTGCGGCACGTCGCCGTCGGTCTGAGCGAGCGGCGCGCCGAAGCGTTCGACGAGTCGGCGTCCGTAGCGGGGCGGTCGGGCGGTCTGGAAGTTGAAGTAGTCGAGGTTGACGCGGTAGGCGTCCGCCGTCTCGCCGAAAATCTCCGCCATCGCGTCGAGGTGGCGCGGCTCGCCGTAGGCGGCGAGCCCCATCACTTTGTACTCGTCGGCGAACGGCTCGAAGCCGAGGTACTCGGTAAACGCCGCATAGACGTGACCGAGCGACTGGGGCCAGTCAACGGTCGCCGCCTCGCGGATCGTCGTCGCGTCGCCCGCGCCCCACCAGCCGGACTCCCAGTCGCCCGCGCCGTCGAGCGTGAGGATGGCGGCACGGTCGAAAGGCGAAGTGTAGAAGGTCGAGGCGGCGTGGCAGAGGTGATGGTTGAAGTGGAAGACGCGCCCCGAGTAGCCGACGCGCTCGCGCAGGTCGCGCTCGACGCCGCCCATCTTGCGCGCGAGCCGCCAGCTAGAGTTGGCGAGGGCGAGCGAAGCGGCGGGGTGGCGCGCGGCGTGCGCCGCCTTAGCGAGGAGCTTGCGGCGCGGGTCGAAGCCGTAGCCGACCGCCGCGAGGTCGCCCGGCGTGATGCCCGCCTGCCGCAGGCAGAACTCGATGGAGCGCGCCGGGAAGTCCGGATCGAACTTGCGGCGCGAGAAGCGCTCCTCCTCCGCCGCCGCGACGACGCGCCCCCGTTCGACGACGACAGCCGCCGACTCGTGCCGCCCGTAGCAGATGACGCCTAGCGCGTAGCTCAACCCCGGCACACCTCAAGAAAGTTTAGCCACAGAGGGCACAGAGAACACAGAGGAAAGTATGAACGAGGGACGAGGAACGATGAAGTAAGACAGACCTTCTTCACTTCATCGTTCCTCGTCCCTCCTTCATCG
>JAIVGV010000187.1 GCA_020201365.1 Acidobacteriota bacterium | reverse complement strand
CCCCTCATCGGCGCGCGCGCGGGGCGCGAGTTGGCAGAGGAACAGAAGCGCGAGCACGCAGGCAAGAATTTTCCTCATCGTTCAACTCCAAAGCTTTTTCATCGGTGAGCGTGAGCGTGAGTATAACCACTCCGGCGGAAAATTTCCGCCCGCCGTGAGTGCCACTCAGTCGTCTGCCGCGCCGAAACGCTTCTTGAAGTCGGGCGCGCGGCGGCGCAGCGCGAGCCAGTCGTCGAACAGCTCCGGCGTCTGCAGCCAGACGGTGAACCACTGCGCGATCTCTTCCTTCTCGGCGCGCTTCCGCCGGTCAACCGACTTGTTCGCCGCGATCATCTGCGCGCGCCGCTTACCTTTCAGCGCCAGCTCGCGCACGCGGCGCGAGCCCTCCTCGTCCTTCTTGCGCGCGAACTGCCTGCGCAGGTTCTCCAGCCGACGGATCGAGCCCGCCGCCTGATCGAAGTCGGAGAACTTCAGGACGTTGCGCAGCACCGCCGCGTACTCGTCCGCCGTGCGCCAGCGCGCGTCCAGCTCCAAGACTTCCGCGTGGCGCAGCTCCGCGCCCTCGTCGGCGAGCAGGCGCGCGATCACGGCGGGGCTCTCGAGTGCGCCGCCGTCGAAGCGCTCGCGCACCGCGTCCATGATCTCTTCCAGCTCCTGCGCGCCCACGGTCTCGCAGTCGAGGTGCTCCCACACCTCGATCATCAGCTCGCGTCTCGTCCGCGCCTTCCATTCGCGTCGCATGGCTTGTGAATCGTAAATCGTAATTCGTAAATAGTGAAATCGGGCTCCCGTCCGTATTCGCGATTGACGGTTTACGATTGACGGCTCCGGTGCTGTAAAATCTCACGGTCTCATCTCCCGGCTTCAGCGAGACTTCACTTGGCGATGCAAACCACAGACGCGGCGCTCGCGGCGCTGCGCGAACATTTCGGGTTCGAAGACTTCCGCGAGGGTCAGCGCGAGGTCGTCGAGTCGGTGCTCGCGGGGCACGACACGGTCGTCGTCATGCCCACGGGCGGCGGCAAGTCGCTCTGCTACCAACTGCCCGCGCTCATGAAAGAGGGCGCGACGGTCGTCGTCTCCCCGCTCATCGCGCTCATGAAGGATCAGGTTGACGCGCTCCTCGCGCGCGGACTTCCGGCGACTTTCGTCAACAGCTCGATTGACTTCGAGGAGCAGAAGTCGCGCATCCGCCGGCTCCGGCGCGGCGACTTCAAGCTCGTCTATGTCGCGCCCGAACGCTTCCGCAGCAACCACTTCACCGAGGCGCTGCGCGACGCGGACGTCTCGCTCTTCGCCGTTGACGAGGCGCACTGCGTCTCGACCTGGGGTCACGACTTCCGCCCCGACTACCTCCGACTCAAGCACGCGATTGAACAAGTCGGTCGCCCGCAGGTCGTCGCCTTAACCGCGACCGCCACGCCCTACGTCCGCTCCGACATCATCGAGCAGTTGGGCTTACGCTCGCCGCGAGCCTTCGTCTCCGGCTTCGACCGCCCGAACCTCGCCCTCCGCGTCGTCCACACGCAGAAGGAGCGCGAGAAGATCGCGCACATCCGCGCGCTCGCCTCCGCGTCGGGCGGTTCGGGCATCATCTACTCTTCGACGCGCAAATCCGTCGAGCAGGTCGCGCGCCGTTTAGCCGAGGCGCGCCTGAGCGTCGTCGCCTACCACGCCGGGATGGAGGACGCCGAGCGCGAGCGCGCGCAGAACTCTTTCATGTCGGGCGAGCGGCAGATGATCGTCGCGACCAACGCCTTCGGCATGGGCATCGACAAGCCGGACATACGCTTCGTCGCCCACTACCACATGCCCGGCTCCATCGAAGCCTACTACCAGGAGATCGGTCGCGCCGGTCGGGACGGGTTGCCTTCCACGTGCGTGCTCCTCTTCAACTACGCGGACAAGCGCACGCAGGACTACTTCATCGAAGGCTCCTACCCGCCGCCCGAGCTGATCGCCAAAATTTACGAGGCGCTCGTCGCCACCAACGAGCGGCGCATGGAACTCTCGACACGCGAGATCGCCGCGCGCGCCGGGGTAAGAAACGAGATGGCTGTCCAGTCCGCGCTCATCATCCTGGAGAAGGCGGGGCACATCGAGCGCGGCGCGGGCGGAGAGAACCGCGCCAGCTTGCGACTGCTCATGCCCGCGCACCTCGCGCGCGAAACCGTCGGCGCGCGCCGCAGCGAGCGCGACAAGCTCGTCCTTCAAACCCTGCTCGGCACGCGCGATCTCAACCAGCGCGCCGACACCGAGCTGAACGTCGCGGAGTTCGCCGAATCCGTCGGTCTCGACCTCGCCGCCGCGCGCCGCTCGCTCGCTTCGCTCGCGGAGTCCGGTGTCGTCTCCTACCAGCCCGCCCGCCGCACGCGCGGAGTCCTGATGCTCGACGAGCGTCCCGCGCAGCGCCTCAACGTCCGCCCGCAGGAACTCGCCCGCCGCGCCGCGTTGGAGCAGCGGAAGCTCCGCGAGATGATCTCCTTCTGCTACACCGACCGCTGCTACCGCGCCTTCATCCTCGACTACTTCGGCGACACCTCCCACGCCGAAACTTGCGGTCGTTGCGGCAACTGCCTCGGCGAAGCGAACACGCCGCGCCAGTCGCGCGAAGCGCTCGCCATCCCGCCGCCCGACGCTCCGAGCCGCGTTGACCGGCTCGTCCGCGACACGACGCCCACGGGGCGCGAACTCGAATACGAACTCGACGAGCAGTCGCGCCGCAAGCAGACGCTGCGCGACGCCGAAGCCGCGGCGCTCGACATGCCGCGCGCGTCGGTCGAGGAAGAGATCGCGTCAGCCTTCGCGTCGCGCGCGGGCGAGTCGCACGTCTCAGTCACCGAGGCGCGCGAGCTGAACGAGGCGGAGCGGCTGTGCGTGAGAAAAATCCTCGCGTGCGCCGCGCGCATGGAGGGCAGGTTCGGCAAAGGCGTCCTCGCCGCGACGCTTCGCGGATCGCGCTCCGCCAAGATCACGCAAGCCGGACTCGACCGGCTCACCACCTACGGCATCCTCGCCGACATGACGCAGGACGAGATCATGACCTACGCGGACGCGCTCGTCGCCGCCGGAGCGCTGCGCGTGACGGGCGGCGCGTACCCCACGGTGCAGCTCACCGCCCTCGGCAACGACGTGATGCGCGAGCGCGAGCAGATCAAGCTCGCGCTCCCCGATTTCGCCGCGCCGCCGCCGATTGTCGCGCGTGCCTCATCTTCGCCAGCTCCATCTTCAACCAACGCGCGCGGCGCGACCGCGACCGCCGCCGCCCCGCGCGTCAGCACGGTCGAGGAGACCTACGCCTTCTACCGAGCGGGCTTGACCATCGAGGAGATTTGCGAGCAGCGGGGCTTGACGGCGATGACCGTCGAGAAGCACCTCGCCGAGTGC
>JAIVGV010000492.1 GCA_020201365.1 Acidobacteriota bacterium | reverse complement strand
GTCGAAGACTCGGAGTGTCGTGCGCCCTGTCCGTCTCGCTCGCCTGCGCCTGCCTCGCGGCGGGCGCGTCCGCGCAGCGGCGTAAGCCTCGCGGCGCGAGCGCGCGCAAGCAGTACGGCAAGGTCTGCGGCGATCCGACCGCCGCGTGCCCGACGGGCGATCTCACCTTCGAGGCTTACGACTTGCGCTTCGTGCTGCCGAAGAACGCCGTCATCTTCGAGTCCGAAGAGTTCTACGCCGTCATCCTCAAGAGCGCACGCGCTTCTTCGGCTGACGACTGCGATACTCACGTCCCCGAAAGCGAGCGACTCGCGGCGCAGAAACTTTTCCCCCGCCGCAAAGTCTTCGCCTCGCGCTGCGAAGAGCCGACGAGCCTCTACTACACGAACCTCGCGCCGTTGCAGCGCGTCATGGCGGTTTACGCGGGCGCGACGCTCGAAGAAGCCGGGCGCACGCTCGCCGAAGTGAAGGCGACGGGCAAGTTCCCCGGCGCGAACCTGCGGCGGATGCGCGCGGGGATCAACGGAACGTAAAGGCAAACGATGAAGTAGGGACGATGAACGATGGAGTGAAGACAAATAGTTTCCACTTCATCGTTCATCGTCCCTACTTCATCGTTTCTTACCTCGACAGTTTTATGCTCTCGATGATCCGTTTGAAGGTCGGCTGGTACGCCTCGAACTCGTCTTCGGGAGCCATCGTGATGAGGTAGAAGAGGCGACCGTCCGATGTCGCCGTCGTGTAGATCACGTCAATCTCCGTCACACCCGTGACGGCGGAGGGTCCGGCGACGACGGTCGCGTAAGCCGCGCGCCCGCCGCCGAGGTCTATGGCGCGCGGCTGCTCCTGCACGCGAAAGTCCGGGTTGGCGGAGAGCTGCTCCCGGACGAACGCCTCGGTCGCCTGCGCGAGGCGGTTCGACTCGGGCGCGACCGCGCCGATGAAGATGCCGTGCGTGACCATCATCGCGCCGTTCAGCTCGCCGTAGGCTCCGCGCGGCGCGAAGATCATGTTCGAGTCGTCGGCGACGAGCGCGTCCCAGTTGTCGGGATAAGAAAGCGCGAACGCGCCGTCCTGCGCCGCGAACTGTTTGAACGACTGCGAAGGGCGGGCGGGGCGCGCGCCCTCCTCGTTGCGGTTCGGATCGCTGGGACCCGTGCGCGCCGGCGCGGCGGACGACGCGAGCGGCGCTTGCGGGTGCGCGCCCGCCAGTCGCGCCTTGACCTGCTCGAACTCCTGCGTGTCGTGGACGGGCTTCGCGCTGACGTGGAGCGACGGCAACTCCTGAGCGATCGCGGCGGCGCGGTTGCCGGGGTCTGGGTGGTCGCTCAAAAACTCCGGCGGGCGGTCGCCGCCCTGCTGTTCGAGCGTCTTGAAGAAGGCAGCCATGTCGCGCGGATCGTAGCCGGCGTCAGCCATGATGCGCGCGCCTTCGAGGTCTGCCTGCGACTCGGCGGTGCGCCCGAAGCGCAAAAACAGCATGTTCGCGCCCACGCCGCCGACCGCGCCGACGACCTGACCGAGATCGTTGTCCCTGCCGAAGACCCGACCGAGGATGCCCAAACCTTTCTGCGCGAGGTACGCCTTGGAAGCCTGACTCGTGCCGTGACGAAGCGCGACGTGCGTGATCTCGTGAGCCATCACGCCCGCCAACTCGCCCTCGTCCTTCGCCGCCATGATCGCGCCCGCGTTGACGAAGACGAAGCCGCCCGGCAGCGCGAACGCGTTGATGTCGCGCGTGGCGATGACGTTGAACTCGTAAGGGAATTTTTCTCCGGGGGCTTTCGCCGCGAGTCGCGCGCCGAGCGCGCGCACGTAATTGAGCGTCGGCTGATCGTTCAACAGAGGGACTTGGTGCGCGATCTGCTCCGCCGAGCGGCGACCGACTTCGACGTCCTGCTGCGGCGTGAAGAGGTTGAAGCCCGGCGCGAAGTGCGGCGCGGGGCGCGCGCCGCCCGTCGTCGAACCATTGCGGTTCGAGAAGAGTCCGCCGCAGGCGAGGTGCGCGACGAGCGACACGGCGAGCGCAAAAACTAAACTCCGACGTGGCGATCTAGGCATCATCAAACAGTCTCCACCGATGGAATCACCCGGCGCCCACGACGACCGTAGGGGCAGGGCTCGTCCCTGCCCGCCGCGCGCGCGAGCGCGCGAGCAAAGTTCCTCTATCATCCGATGTCGGATGCCGACGGATCGTTTGAGCGACCTCGCGGTCGCTGCGGGCAGGGACGAGCCCTGCCCCTACGGTTTTTCAGATCGTTGTCCGACTCCCGCCATCATAAATCATTCACGCAGCGCACGTCACCGTGCTTTCGACCCGAGTCTCCGCCGCGCCGATCTGTGATAAAGTCTCCGCCCGCAAGTCCCGTCCGCCCGCAAAGCTCTCCCAGAACACGACGCCCCCGGAGGTCAACGATGGAAAGGTTTCTCGCACTGCTGCTGCTCGCACTGCTCATCATGCCTTCTTTATCGTCTGCGCAGCGCAGGAAGCCGCGGCGACCTCAAGCTACGACGACACCGGACGCGGCCGCGCCTTTCGACACCATCATCCGCGGCGGCACGGTCTATGACGGCACGGGCGCGGAAGGACGCACGGCGGACGTCGGCATACGCGGGGACAGAATCGCGGCGGTCGGCGATCTCACCGGCGCGCCTTTCAAAAATGAGATTGACGCGCGCGGGATGGCGGTCGCGCCGGGCTTCATCAACATGCTCTCCTGGTCAACCGAAAGCTTGATCGTTGACGGGCGCTCGCTCGGCGAGATCAAGCAGGGCGTGACGACCGAGATCATGGGCGAGGGCGAATCAATGGGGCCGCTCAACCCAGAGATGAAGCGGCGCGCGAACAGTAACCAGGGCGACATCAAGTACCCCATCGAGTGGACGACGCTCGCGGACTATCTGAAATACCTGGAGCGCCGCGGCGTCTCGCCGAACGTCGCCTCGTTCGTCGGCGCAACGACGGTGCGCGAGTACGTCTTGGGCGACAAGGACGTGCAGCCGACGCGGGCGCAGTTGCGTCGGATGCAGGAACTCGTCCGACGCGAGATGCGTGCGGGCGCGCTCGGCGTCGGCTCTTCGATCATCTACCCGCCCGCCGTGTACGCGAAGACCGAGGAGCTGATCGCGTTGTGCAAAGCCGCCGCGCCTTACAAGGGCAAGTACATCTCGCACATGAGGAGCGAGGGCAACCGGCTCGTCGAGGCGGTCGAGGAGTTGATCCGCATCAGCCGCGAGGCTGGCGTGCCCGCGGAGATTTACCACCTCAAAGCCGCGGGCACGCAGAACTGGTCGAAGATGGATCGCGTCATCGAGATGATCAACGACGCGCGCTCGCGCGGGCAGAAAATCACGGCGGACATGTACACCTACACGGCGGGCGCTACGGGGTTGAGC
>JAIVGV010000491.1 GCA_020201365.1 Acidobacteriota bacterium | reverse complement strand
CCACGCAAAACTTCCAGCCTCCCGCCGCCGGGCACGCCGTAAGACTTTCGCAGATCGCCGACGACGAGGCGCGAGCCGCCGCTTTGGACTTCCGACTCTTTCATTCGTACCGCAGCGCATCGGCGACGCGCAGGCTCGCCGCGCGCCGCGCCGGATAGACGGTCGCCGCGAGGCAGATGAGGAAGGCTACGAGCGCGGCGAGCGCGGTCTCGCCCGCGCGCGGGTGGAGCGGGACGAACGCGAGCGAGTAAACGTCCGCGGGCAGGCGCACGAGGCGGTAGCGGTCGCCGACGAAGCACGCGGCGACGCCGAGCGCGACGCCGCAGAGTGATCCGAGCGCGCCGATGATCGCGCCCTCGATCATGAAGACGAGCGTCACGCCCCGCGCGCGCGCGCCCAGAGCGCCGAGGATCGCGATGTCGGCGCGGCGCTCGACGACGACGAGCACGAGCGACGTCGTGATGTTCAAGGCGGCGACGGCGATGATGAGCGCGACGACGAGCGAGACGGTCTTGCGTTCGAGCGCGAGCGCGGCGAACAGGGGTCGGTTCGCCTCCTGCCAGTCAACGACCGTGAACTCCGCGCCCAGCTCTCGCCTCACGCGCGCCGCCACCTCCGGCGTGCGGTAGATGTCCGCCGTCTCGACGCTCAGGACGGGCGCGGAGTCCGCTTCGCCCGCGCCCTCGATCTCCGCCTCGTGCGCGAGCGAGAGATAGACCCACGTCGAGTCGTACTCGAAGAGCCCCGTGCGCACCGTCCCGACGACGCGGACGCGGCGCGAGCGCGTGGCGAAGCCCGGCGGCTCGTCCGTCTTTTCGCCGACGACTAACCAGCCCTCGTCGCCGACGGCGACGAGCCCCGCCCGCTTCGCCAACTCCGCGCCGATGACGACCGGCACGGTCGCTTCTGCATCATCCGCGCCGCGCGACGATTCCCCTGTCACACCTCCCCGATGATCTTCGCGCGCGCGCTGCCGGGTTTGCGCCGTCGCGTCTCGCGCCGAATCGTCGCGCGGCACATCCTTGAACAAGTCTTCGACCGCGCCCGCCGCGAGCGTGCGGCGAATCCCGGCGAGGTCGCGTTGCGAGGAGGCGTCAACGGCGCGCAGGACGGCGTAGGCGGCGGCGTCCGCGCCTTCGAGGAGCGCGCCGTCGTAGGAGGTCGGCGCGGCGTCCGTGACGCCTTCGACGCGGCGCAGGCGCGCGGCGGGCGCGCGCCAGTCTGTGATCCTTTCGCCGTCGGCGCGGGCGACCGTCGCGTGCGCCGTGCCGCCGAGGATTTTGTCGCGCATCTCGTCGCGGAAGCCGCCCGCGAGCGCGGTGGCGACGACGAGCGCGGCGACGCCGCAAGCGATGCCGAGAACGGCGGCGAGCGCCGTGACGCGCGCGCTCCCCCCGCGCGCGCCGCGCGCGCCGCGCAGGTAGCGCAGGGCGAGGAAGAGTTCGTAGGGCATCTTCACGGCGCGAAGGTCAGCGGGCGAAAGTTTGCGGGCGAGAGCCGTTGACGGTCAACGCTTAATGAAAATTTCGCGGGACGAAAATCCGCCGCGCCTCGCGGACGAAAATTCGCTCCGCTCAGGCGTGACTTTTGAGCCAGCCGAGGAGTCGCCGGGCGGGCGTCGGCGGCTGGCGCAGGAGTCTCGCGAGCTGCGGATCGTCTTGCGCGCTCGTGTCGTCCGCGGGGCGAATCTCGTAGATCGTCGGGGAGACGCGGCGGAAGCGGAAGCGCGTCTGAAGCGCGACGAGGGCGCGCGTCTCCTCGCCGCGCCAGGCGTCGTTGAACCAGAGGCGCGAGTCCGTGTCCACGAAGACGCGGCGACCGGCGCGCAAGTTTCCGTCAATCACGTCGGCGAGCCGCGACGCGCCGGGGAAGCCGCCGCCGGTTCCGATCACGTCCCAGTGTCCGTAGCCGAGCGCGCGGTAGTAGTTGACGGAGACGGTCTGCCCGCCCGCCATGACGACCGCGTCGGGCGGCAGCGACTGAAGGCGCGCGAGGTACTCCTTCGTGACGGCGTGCGCGCCGAGCGTGTGGCGCGAGACGGCGTAGAAGACGGAGCCGCAGACGAGCGCGGCGGCGGTCGCGATTGTCGCGGCGCGCTTGAAGCCGCGGCGCGCGTCGCCCGTCCTCTCGGTCGCGCGCCGGACGAGGTACGCGGCTGTGAGCGGGAGGATGCCGGGCAGCCCCGTCAGGAGGTAGCGACCGTTGATGACGGCGCTGTAGTGCGTGACGAGCGAGAGGTTGGCGGCGGCGCCGACGCAGGCGAGCGCGAACGCGGGCGAGAACCCGCGCGCGCGCCACTCGCGCCGGAGCGCGCCGGGCAGCGCGACGAGCGCGGCGGGCGCGGCGACGAAGAAGAAGAGGAGGAGCGGCGCGAAGTTGAGCCAGCCGACCGGGTGCACGGCTTCTTCGGCGCGCATCGAGGCGACCCAGCCGTGCCAGCCGGCGCGATAGTTGTTCACGTCGCCGAGATAGAAAGAGAGGAACGGCGCGAACGCGCAGACGAAGAAGACCGCGCACGAGGCGGCGACGGAGAAGAGATCGCGGCGCGAGAACTTCCACCCGCAGGCGAAGGGCGCGACGACGAGCCACGCGCCGTAGATCGCCGCCGCCTCGCGCACGTTGTTGTCCAAGCCGAGCAGCGCCGCGCCCGCGAGGACGAGCGCGGCTCTTCTCTGCCTGACGCCCCGCAGATGCACGACGAGCGAGAGCGAGAGCAGGAGGAGCGAGGGCGTCTCGGTCATCGCCTGCCCGCTGTAGATGACGAAGAAGGGCGAGACGGCGAGCATCAGCGCGGCGAGCGTGGCGGCGCGAAGATCGTCTGTCAGTTCGCGCGCGAGCGCCCAGAGCGCGACGGCGGCGAGCGGCGCTTCGCAGACGACCGTGTACTTGAAGAGCAGGTAGGCGTCGTCCGCGCTGAGGCCGAAGAGCGCGTGGGCGACGCGGAAGGCGATATGGTTCGTGAAGATGAAGAGCGAGCGCCCGAAGAGCATCGTCGAGGGCTCGCCGCGCAGCGCCAAGACGGTGTAGTCGAGCGCGTCCCAATCGCCCGCGAACGGATCAACGAAGAGGAGCGCGAGCGCGAGCGCGGCGAGCGCGACGGGCAGCCACCACCGCCACGCGCCGAGCAGCGACGGCGTTGGCGCGTCGCCGTCGTCGTCGCGCGAGCCGTCCGCGTGGCGGCGCGCAAACTCGGAACGGTCGCGCTCGGCGGTCGCGTTCGTGTCGGTCGCGCGCGTGTCGTTCGAGTCGTCGTCGCGGTCGGCGTTCGATGAGGGCGGGGCTTGGGGTGATGGCGCGGCGGGCGGGTCAGTCGTCTGTGCGCGGGGCGGCGTCGTCATCTTCGGGGGTGAGCTTGTCTATGAGCTTGTGTTCGAGCGTCTCCTCGGGGCGCTTGAT
>JAIVGV010000186.1 GCA_020201365.1 Acidobacteriota bacterium | reverse complement strand
CTCGTCAGCCGCGGACTGCTTTTCCTCCTGAAGAACAAGGACGCATACGGCGTCTGGTACTCGACGCAGGCGACCGTCAACGTCTTCGACGCGCTGATGAGCCTCGCGCCCGCGCGCGCCGCCTCATTCGCGCAGGCGGCGGGCGCGCAGACCGCGGAGGTCTTCGTCAACGGTCAGAGCGCGGGCACGATCTCCGTGCCGACGGAGGCGAGCCTCGCCGCGCCCGTCACGCTCGACATCTCGCGGTTCGTCGCGGCGGGCGCGAACCGCGTCGAGGTGCGGCGCGCGGGGCGCGGGGCGTCGGCGAAAGCCGCCGCGCAGGTCGTCGCCGACTACTACGTGCCCTGGTCGCAAAGCACGGACGCGGACGGCACTCTGCGTCAGCCCCGCTCGTCGCGCGCGCTGCGGCTCGCCGTCGCGTTCGACAAGACGCGCGCGCAGGTGGGCGACGAGGTCGTGTGCCACGTCGAGGCGGAGCGCGTCGGTCATCAGGGCTACGGGATGCTGCTCGCGGAAGTCGGCTTGCCGCCCGGCGCGGACGTTGATCGCGCGTCGCTCGAACGCGCGATGAAGTCGTCGGGCTGGAGCTTGAGCCGCTACGACATCCTGCCCGACCGGCTCGTCGTCTATCTCTGGGCGAGCGCCGGGGGCACGAAGTTCGACTTCGCCTTCCGCCCGCGCTTCGGACTTGTCGCCAAGTCTGCGCCCTCGCAAATCTACGACTACTACAACCCGGAAGCGCGCGCCGTCCTCCCCTCGCAGGGTTTCGCCGTCTCCGAGCGACCGTCGAACAAGCTCGCGAAGAAGGAATGACGCGACGCCCCCGTGCCCGCGCGCGGTGACTTCGCCGCCCCGGACGCGCTAACATGGCGACGCCCCGCAGTCGCGCTCGAATGCGGCGCGGCGAATCTTCGCGGGAGGTGAAAGCGATGCGTCTGACCGAGATGGTTGCTTGCGCCGGTTGAGCGGCGAAGCTCGCGCCCGGCGATCTCGCTCAGGTCTTGAGCGGGCTGAACATCCCGAAGCACCCCAGTCTGCTCGTCGGCATCGAGACGGCGGACGACGCCGGAGTCTATCTGCTGCGCGAAGACCTCGCGCTCGTCCAGACCGTTGACTTCTTCACGCCCATCGTTGACGACCCCTACACCTACGGTCGCATCAGCGCGCTCAATTCCATCAACGACGTGTGGGCGATGGGCGCGACGCCCGTCACCGCGCTCGCCGTCACGTGTTTTCCGAAGAAGGGCGTCGAGTTCTCGATCCTCACGGAGATCATGCGCGGCGGGCTCGACACCTTAACCGAGCACGACGTCGCGCTCGTCGGCGGTCACAGCGTTGACGATCCGCAGATCATGTTCGGCTACGCCGTCACGGGCACGATTCATCCGAACGACGTCATCACCAACCGCGGCGCGCTCGCGGGCGACGCGATCATCCTGACGAAGCCGGTCGGCACGGGCGTGATCTCGACGGGCATCAAGTTCGGCAAGGCGGACGAGGAGACGGTGCGCGCGTCGCTCGCGACGATGCTGCTCGCCGGGCGGCGCGCCGCCGAGCTGATGCGCGGGGCGCGCGCGCACGCCGCGACCGACGTGACGGGCTTCTCGCTGCTCGGTCACGCCTACGAGGTCGCGCGCGCGAGCGGCGTGACGATTGAGATCGAATCCGCGAGCGTGCCCACGATCCCCGGCGCGCTCGAACTCGCCGCGCAGGGCTTGGTGACGAGCGGCGACAAGACCAACCGCGCCTACGTCGGCACGGACATCTCGCTCGCCGCTTCCGTCAGCACGGAACTCGCGCGCCTCCTCTTCGACCCGCAGACCGCGGGCGGTCTCCTCATCTCGGTTGACGAATCTCGCGCCGACGATCTCCTCGCGCGCCTGCGTGAAACTTACCCGCGCGCCGCGCGCATCGGTCGCGTCACGGAGCGCGGCGCGCACTCAATCGTCGTTAAATGACCATGAGTAAATCCGATTACCCTGAAACGAATTTCGCAGTGCGCGTGTCGTACCCCTCTACACTAGAAGATGAATTCCCGCCGAAGCCTCGCCGCCTGAGATCGATCACGCTCAAAGTTTTAATCTGTCTCGCCTCGGCGGCGACGCTACCCGGCGCGCTGCTCTTCGGATCACAGTCCTATCCGCACGAACCGACGCTCTCGGACTTATTCGACGTTCAGGGCGCCGCCGCCGCGCAGACTCCCGCACGGAAGCCGACGGAAGCGACCACGCGCTCAGCCCCCTCGCGCGACGACGACAAGATCGCTCGTCCGAAGAGTCAGCCCTACACGGGCAGCCTCTCGATCTTTGAAGACCCGAAGCGCGCGGACAGGTTGCAGATCGAGCGCGTGATGGACGTGCTGAAGATCGGTGAGGGCAAGAGCGTCGCGGACATCGGCGCGGGATCGGGCTGGTTCAGCGTGCGCGCCGCGCGGCGTGTCGGGCCGGGCGGCACGGTTTACGCCGTGGACATCAACCGAGATTATTTGAACTACATCGAGGAGCGCGCGAAGAAGGAGAACTTGCCGAACGTGAAGACCGTCCTCGGCAAGGACGACGACCCGCTGCTCCCCGCGAACAGTACGGACGCCGTGCTCGTCCTCAAAACCTACCACGAGATCGCCGAGCCGATCCGGCTGATGCGTAACCTGCGCGCCGCGCTGCGCGCGGGCGCGCTCGTCGGCATCATTGATCGCAACGGCCGCGGCGACGATCACGGTCTCGACGCGCCGGTCGTCGTCCGCGAGATGGAGCGCGCGGGCTACGCGCTCGTCGCGCAGTACGATTTCGTCAAGCCCGACGGCATGGACTACTTCCTCGTCTTCCGCGCGAAGAGTTAATCGGCGAGCGCGCGCCAGACGATCTGATTCAAGCCCTCACCCCGAACGCCCGCGCGCGCCGTCGGGCGAATCAGTTTCAAGTTGACTCCGGCAGGGAGGGGCGCTCACCGCTGAGGCGCAGAGAACCGCGGAGCTGACGCAGAGGAAACGATTCCCTGCGCAGATTCTGCGAGGGCTCTGCGCCTCAGCGGTGAGTCTCACTTCCTGCTTCTCTCACCTCGAACCGAATCCCGCCCTGACGAAGACACCCGTTGACAGCCACCCTCCCCGACCACTATACTTCCTTTGTTGAAATTGGTTTTCAATTTCACTTTCAAAGGAATCTTCACTGGAATGCGGAAAACGTCAAGCCGCCCGCGCCGCGGCGCCGCGGCGCGGCCGGCCTGCTTCAAGCTCACGCTCGCGTCGGTCGCGCTCGTCATCGCCTCGGCGACAACGATAGTCGCGCAGTCAAACGAAAAGGCTGCGACGCAGCAGCCGAACGAGGTCGAGCAGTTGCGCGGCGAAGTCCGGCAGTTGCGCGACGAGATCGAGCGGCTGCGCGCGCTCGTCGGGAAGTCGGCT
>JAIVGV010000490.1 GCA_020201365.1 Acidobacteriota bacterium | reverse complement strand
CGCCGACATCAACCGCTACCTGAACACCTACGTCGAGGGCAAGCCGCACGTCGGGCTGCCGCTGCTCTCCGACGACTCGCAGAAGCAGGCGCAACTGACGCCGCAGGATTTGACCGGAGGTCAGTGAGACCGGAAACGAACATGGCGAAGGAAACGAACACACTCGACGTTGTGCGGCTGCGGGCGGCGCGGCTGCTGATCCTCTGTGTCGCGCTCTTCACGATCACTTCGGGGCTGTCGCTCGCGCAGACGAAGGGCGACGCGCCGCTCGGCGCGAAGAAGGCGGACGAGGTGGCGGCGACCGCCGAGTCGCTCGTCACCGAGTTCGACGTCAACGGGCTCAAGGTGCTCGTCAAGCGGCGCGCGGGCAGCCAGACGGTCGCGGCGGGGCTCTTCCTGCGCGGCGGCGCGGGCAACGTCACGGCGCAGAACGCCGGCATCGAGGCGCTGATGTGGGACGCGGCGACCGAGGGCAGCCAGAGCTTCCCGCGCGAGCTGCTGCACAAGGAGCTGTCGCGCATGGGCACGCAGCTCGGCTACAGCATGGCTTACGACTACTCCGTCCTCTCGGTCGGCTCGACGAAGCAGAACTTCGAGCGCTCCTGGGAGATCTTCGCCGACGCCGCGATGCGCCCGTCGTTCGCGCCCGAAGACTTCGCGCGCGTCCGCTCGCGCATGGTCGTCGCGCGCAGCGGCGAGGAGGACACGCCCGACTCGTACCTCGAAGTCCTGCAGTCGCGCCTCGCCTACGCCGGACACCCTTACGCGAACGACCCGGAAGGCACGGCGGAGTCGGTCGGCAGGCTCACGCTCGAAGACGTGCGCCGCTACCACCAGCAGATGATGCAGACCTCGCGCCTGCTGCTCGTCGTCGTCGGAGACTTGGACGCCGCGCAGGTTCGCGACCGCGTCGCCGCGACGCTGGGGAAACTGCCGCGCGGCGACTACCGCCCCGCCCCGCCCCCGTCGCTCGCCTTCGCCGCGCCCGCCGTCGAGATCACGCGCCGCTCCATCCCGACCAACTACATTCAGGGCGTCTTCTCCGCGCCGCCCCTGACCGATCCCGACATCTACCCGATGCAGATCGCCGCCTCGCTCCTGAACGACCGCATCTACCTCGAAGTGCGCGTCAAGCGCAACCTCTCCTACGCGCCCGCGGCCTTCCTGCGCGATCAGGGCGCGAGCCTCGGCGGCGTTTACGTCACCGCCACCGCCGAGCGCACGAACGAAGCCGTGCGCGTGATGATGAACGAGATCGCGCGCCTGCAGCGCGAGCGCGCCGAGCCCTCGGACATCAGCTCGCAGGTCTCCGGCTACCTGACGCGCTACTACATCGGGCAGGAGACGAACGCCGCGCAGGCGGGCGAGCTCGCCAAGTACGAGCTGATCGGCGGCGGCTGGCGCAACTCCACCCACTACCTCGAACGTCTGCGCGCCGTCACCCCGGCGGACGTGCAGCGCGTCGCGCAGAAGTACATGCGCAACCTGCGCTTCGTCGTCCTCGGCGATCCGACAGGCGTTGACCAGAAAGTGTTCACGGTCGCGGCGGCGGGCGAGTAAAGACAAGACGCGGGACGCGCAGACACGGAGACGCGGGGAAAGAGTTTTCTCTCCTCCCCCGCGTCTTTTTTGTCTCCGCGTCCCCGTGCCCCCGCGTCTTCTCTTCCTACCTGCCTTTGATCTCCGCCATCAGCTTCGCGTAGAGCTCCGTGTCGAGCGGCTGCAGCAAACGGCTCTGGGCGAGCGCGGCGTTGCGGTCGCCGATCTCCAGGTAGGTCATGGCGAGGTTGTAGAAGGCGTCGGGGAGATCGGGGCGCAGGCGGGCGGCTTGCTTGTAGGCGACGAGCGCGTCGTCGAAGTTGGCGGCGTAGTAGTAGGCGTCGCCGAGCTTGTTGTAAGCCTCCACCGAGTTGGGTCGCAGCCGGAGCGCCTGCTTGTACGCCCTGATCGCCTCGTCGTTCTTGCCCTGCTTGACCTTGCAGTAGCCGACCTGAATCCACGCCTCGACGCGATCGGGATTTTTATTGACGGCGTTCTCGAACGAGCCCAAAGCGGTGTCGTAGTTTCCGAGCCAGAGCGAGTTCAAGCCGTTGCGATACCACCAGTCGGCGGACGACTCGGTGTTCTGCGGGTCGCGCTCGCGCGCGGCGAGTTCGTCGAACGTCTGCGCCCGCGCCGACTTGAGCGCGTCGAAGCGGGACGAGGAGATCGCGAGGTTGATGTTCTGCCCGTTCGTCACCTTGATCGTGACGACGCCGACGACCTGACCGCGCATGTTGAAGAGGGGGCTGCCGGAGTTGCCGTGCGAGACGGGCGCGGTGATCTGGATGATGCGACCGAGGTTCGGCACCTCGCGCACGGCGGAAACTATCCCGTCCGAGATCGAGCCTTCGAGCCGCAGGGGGTTGCCGATGACGAAGACGCGCTCGCCCTCCTCGGGCAGCGCCGTCGTCACGTCAACCGCGTGCGCGCGCTCCGCGGGGACGCTGACGCCTAAGATCGCGAGGTCGCCTTCTTCGTCCGTTCCGAGCACGGAGTCCACCGGGTAGATTCTGCCCTTGCCGTCGAGCGTCTTCACCTCGGCGCGGCGCGCGCCCTCGATGACGTGCAGGTTCGTGACGACCTGACCGGGGCGGACGAAGAAGCCGCTCCCCGAAAGGAGCGTGTTGCCCTTCGCGTCGTAGGTGACGATGGCGACGACCGCCGGCTTGACGCGGCGGACGAGCTCGGGGAGCGACTCCTGCGCGCCCGCGACGGTCTGCGCGCTCGTCTGCGCGCCCGGCTGCGCGTCGGTCGTCGCGGCGGCGGGCGCGTTCGTCGTCTGCGCGGTCGCCTGCGCGTCGCGCTGCGGGAGCGACGCGCGCACGCCCACAGTCTCCTCCTGGGCGAGCGCGCGGGGCGCGAGCGCACAGACGAGTAGGACGAGCAGCAGCGTCGGGAGGCGGCGGGGGGAAGTGTTCTTCGGCATTGCTTCGGGCGTCTCGGTCGCGAAGGCGAACGCTGGCGGCTCGCCGTCGCGGCGGCTGGCAGGGGCGCGGGAAGGTAAGGCGGCGGGTCGGAGCGGGGCGGGCGCGCGGCTGGTTGAAGCCCGACGCGGCGCAAATTGATGAGTCTGGCGCGGCGCAAATGAAAAGGTCGCCCCCGCTAGGAGGCGACCTTCGTCGCGCCCGCGCCGCCCTGTAGCGAGGGAGCGGCGGCGGGCAAGGTTAAAGTTCCAGCTCCGCTTCGTTAGCGGATGATCGTCGCGACGATGGGTCCGCGCGGCGAGGCGAGTTCGCCCGTCGCCGGCTCGCTCGTGATGAAGAGACCGAAGTCGGGCATGTTCACCTCGCTCTTGATCTCAGCCTCGTTGCGGTTCGGCGTGTTGACGATCTGACCGAGCTTCGTGAACTTGTTGTCGGGACTCACCGCCCACAGGATGTAGCGCTGACCCGAAGGCGAGTCCTTCAGCTGGTGGAAGCGCGCGACGACGGTCGTCGGGCCGTCCTTGCGCGGCAGCACGCGGAAGTTGACGCGCGAGCCGGTCATCTCGCCCGCGAGGTTCACCTTCACCAGCGTGTCATTGCCGCGCTTGAAGGTCGGGATGCCGAGCATCGGCACGTTGTAGCTCGTGCTGGTCGCCACGACGTTGCCCGCGGGCGTCGTCACGGCGGTCGTCGTCCCGGCGACCGCCTCGCCGACGGCGTGCACCTTCTCGTCGCCGCTGCGCGCGAACGGGATCACGGCGAGCCCTTCGGGCGCGGTGCTGCGGAACAGGACGGGCGTGTTCGGGTCGAGCGCCGCCAGATCGGAGGCGGGCGACATGACGAGCATGAACTTGTCGAGCGGCGTGGTGAAGGTCTGCGTCACCGCGCCGTTAGCAATTGTCACGGGACCGAGCAGCGTGAACCTGCCCGTCGGGTCAACCGCATAGACGTTGAAGTTCGAGAGATCGTTCGGCAGGCTGGCGAGGTCGAGGTTGATCGTCGTCAGGTCGCCGTGGCGCAAGACCTTGGCGAGCCCGCGCGCCCCCGTCAAGGTGTCGGCGGGCGTCAACTGCACGGTCACCTCCTTGTCAACCGGGTACTGCACGATGGTGTAGGTGCCGTCCGGGTTCTGAATTGCCGTGGTCTTCTGCGTGGTGACTGTCGTGGTGGTCTTCGTGGTGTCTTGGGCTGCGGCGACCGCCGCCGCCGCGAACGCGAGGACGACGCTCCCCGCGATGGAAAGCAAACGTTTGCTCATAGCAGAATTCTCCTCCTCAAATTTGATTCCAGCTTCGGGGCAACGGGTTAGACACGGGTCAGCGATCAACTCTTTTGGCAACACTCATGCCGCGTCCGCGCCGCCCGCGACGCACGTCCGCAGAGGGACTTAGCCCGCGCTCACGCCCGACACCGGCGAAACATTACAGTACAGGTGTACGGCAACCTGCCGCCCCGCGCGGCGAACGAACGACCGACGCCGCGAGAAGCGCGACCGGCGGCGGGCGCGGCGGCGGGCCGCCAGCTTCGACTCGCGCGCCGCCGCTTGTTAGAATCACGACAGCGAAACTCCCACGCTTTCTATCGCATGGCTTCCGGGACTGACTTCATCGTCGTCGGCACGGGCGTCGCCGGACTGCGCGCGGCGCTCGAGATCGCCGCGGCGGGCGCGCGCTGTGTCGTGCTCACCAAAGAGCGCGCCGACGAGTCGAACACCGAGTACGCGCAAGGGGGCGTCGCCGTCGCGCTCGCGGAGGATGACGAGGCGTCGCTGCACGAGGAGGACACGGCGACCGCGGGCGCCGGGCTGTGCGACGCGGAGGCGGTTCACGTCCTCGTCAACGAGGGGCGCCGCTACATGCGCGAGCTGATCGAGTGGGGCGCGCGATTTGATCGGGAGGGCGGGCGGCTCGTCTTCACGCGCGAGGCGGCGCACTCGCGCCGGCGCATCCTCCACGCGGGCGGCGACGCGACCGGGCACGAGCTCGTCCGCGCGCTGCTCACGCGCGCACGCGCGCAGAAGTTGATCGAGTTCGTCCCGCACGCCGCGACCGAGGAGTTGATTGTCGCAGACGGTCGGTGTGTCGGCGTCCGCTTCCTCGATCCCCTGAGGCGCGCGCCGCGAGATTTGCGCGCGCGTGCGGTCGTCGTCGCGACGGGCGGCATGGGGCAGTTGTATTCGCACACGACTAACCCAGCGGTCGCGACCGGCGACGGCGTGGCGATGGCGTACCGCGCGGGCGCGCAGGTCGCAGACCTCGAGTTCGTGCAGTTCCACCCGACGGCGCTAAACGTCGAGGGCGCGCCGCGCTTCCTGCTCTCGGAGGCGATGCGCGGCGAGGGCGGCGTACTCCGCAACGCCGAAGGTCGCCGCTTCATGCCGCGCTACGACGCGCGCGCCGAGCTTGCGCCGCGCGACGTGGTGACGCGCTCAATCGTCTTCGAGACGGAGCGCACGGCGACGCGCACGGTTTTCCTCGACATGACCGCGCTCGACGCGCGGTACGTGCGCTCGCGCTTCCCCAAAATCTACGAGACCTGCCTGCGCCTCGGACTCGACATCACGCGCGAGCCCGCGCCCGTCGCCCCCGCCGCGCATTACGCGATGGGCGGCGTCCGCACAGACCTCGAAGGGCGCACGACGCTCGCGGGTCTCTACGCGGCGGGCGAAGTCGCCTGCACGGGCGTCCACGGCGCGAACCGCTTGGCGTCGAACTCGCTCCTCGAAGGGCTCGTCTTCGGCGCGCGCGCCGGGCGAGCCGCCGCGGGCGATCACGACAGCGGGCACGCGCCCGACGCCGTCACGCCCGGCGAACGCGCGCGGCGCGAAGCGGCGGACGACGACGACGCGTCGGTCGAAGCGCACGACGCGCGCGCCGGCGAGATCGCGCCCGCCGTGAGGAAGCGCGTGCGTCGCCTGATGTGGGAGCGCGTCGGCATCCTCCGGTCGCGGCAGTCGCTCGGGCGCGCGCTCCGCGAGTTCGGGCAGATCGCGCTCGCGCCGCGGCTGCGAGAGCCTTCGCGCAACTTCGTGACGGTCGCCACGCTCGTCGCCCGCGCCGCGCTCTGGCGCGAGGAGTCGCGCGGCGCGCACTACCGCGTTGATTTTCCCGAAAGAGACGACGCGCGCTGGCGCGTGCACTCCGTCCAGCAGGAGGGCGCGAATGTTGTGG
>JAIVGV010000023.1 GCA_020201365.1 Acidobacteriota bacterium | reverse complement strand
GGAGTACGCGATGCGCGAGCACCCGACGTGGGCTTCGACGCTCGGCGACCGGCGCTACAACGATCGCTGGGAAGACGACTCGCTCACGGCGATAGAGCGCCGCCACCAGCACGACGTCGCCGTGCTCGAACGCCTGAAGAAGATCGACCGCGCGCGCCTCTCTCCCGCCGACCAGTTGAACTACGATCTCTTCGAGAAGCAGTACGCGACCGACGTCGAGGGCTACAAGTACCGCTGGCACCTCGTCCCCCTGAACCAGCGCGGCGGCATCCAGACCGAGGACGACTTGGGCGACGAGCTGCGCTTCACGACCGTCAAAGACTACGACGACTGGATCGCGCGCCTGCGCGCGTTCCCGCGGCACATGGACGAGACGATCGCGCTGCTGCGCGAAGGCGTCCGCGTGCGGATGGTTCACCCGCGCGTCATCTCCGAGCGCATCCCCGCGCAGGTTGATAAGCAGATCGTTGACAAGGCTGACGAGAGCCCGTTCTTCCGACCGTTCGCGCGCATCCCCGGCTCGTTCTCACCAGCGGATCGCGAGCGCATCCTCGCCGCCGGCCGCGAGGCGATCACGTCGCAAGTCGTCCCGTCGTTCAGGAAGTTCAAAGAGTTCTTCGTCAAAGAGTACATCCCAGCCTCGTACCCGGAAGTCGGCGCGTGGCAGATGCCCGACGGCGCCGAGATGTACGCGTTCGAAGCCCGGCGCTACACGACGACCAGCTTGACGCCGCAGCAGATTCACGAGATCGGACTTGGCGAGGTCAAGCGCATCCGCGCCGAGATGCAGGCGATCCTCGACCGCGTGGGATACAAAGGCACGCTGCAAGACTTCTTCAAATTCTTACGCACCGATCCGAAGTTCTACTACGGCTCGCCCGAAGAGCTTCTGAGCGCGTACCGCTCGCAAGCCAAGCGGATCGAGCCGCGGCTGCTCAAGGTCTTCCGCACGCTCCCGCGCCAGCCCTACGGCGTCGAGCCCATCCCCGCCAACGTCGCGCCCGACACGACGACCGCCTACTACCAGGAGGGCGCGCCCGACGGCTCGCGCGCCGGAACCTTCTACGTCAACCTCTACAAGCCGGAGACGCGCCCCCGTTACGAGATGATGGCGCTCGCCCTGCACGAGTCCGTCCCCGGTCACCATCTGCAGATCGCGCTCGCGCAGGAACTGGGCGAAGTCCCCAAGTTCCGCCGCTACCAGAACGACTACACCGCCTTCGTCGAGGGCTGGGGGCTCTACGCCGAATCCCTCGGCGACGAGATGGGACTCTACGACGATCCTTACTCCAAGTTCGGGCAGTTGACCTACGAGATGTGGCGCGCCGTCCGGCTCGTCGTTGACACCGGCATCCACTCGATGCGCTGGACGCGCCAGCAGGCGATCGACTACTTCACGGCGAACGCCGCCAAGACCGAACTCGACATCGTCAACGAAGTGGATCGCTACATCGCCTGGCCCGGGCAAGCCCTCGCCTACAAGATCGGCGAACTCAAGATCAAAGAACTCCGCGCGCGCGCCGCCCGCGAACTCGGCGACAAATTCGACGTGCGCGAGTTCCACGAGATCGTCCTCGGCTCCGGCGCGATCCCGCTCGACGTGCTGGAGCGCAACGTCAACGACTGGATCGCGCGGGAGAAGGGCGCCGCGTCCTGAACCACGACTGTTATGCCATTCGACCCGGAACGTCGCACCGCTTGGCTGCCCGATCTGCTCTACGACGGCACTCACTTCGACCGCGACCGAACGTTCGTCACGGACGAGCGCGCGGGGCACCTCTCCGAGATCGGGTTCCCAGACATTCCCGCCGCGCCGCGCGCCGTCCGCCTTAAAAACCGCGCGCTCTTTCCCGGTCTCGTCAACGCCCACTCGCACGCCTTCCAGCGCGTCATACGCGGGCGCACGGAGTTCCGCTCGTCCGAGCGCGACACCTTCTGGACGTGGCGCGAGATGATGTACTCGGCTGCCGAGCGCCTGACGCCCGAAGACGTGTACGACGCCTCGCGCATGGCATTCCTCGAGATGGCGCTCTCCGGCATCACCACCGTCGGCGAGTTCCACTACCTGCACCACAACCCGGACGGGACGCCCTACGACGATCCGAACCTGCTCGCCAAGCAGGTCATCCTCGCCGCGAGCGACGTCGGCATACGCATCGCCCTGCTCCGCACGGCTTACGCGCGCCCGGGCTTCGACGCGGAGCCGAACCCGCGCCAGTCGCGCTTCATCACGCGCGACGCGGGCGAGTTCATCGAGCACACCGAAGAGCTGCGCGCCGAGCTGGCGCGCGGCGAGCAAGCTTACGCGAAGCAGGTGCGCGGCGACGCGCCCCCGCCGCCGGGGCTTACGCCGCGCGGGGGCAGGCTGGCGCGCGAGCGTGTGCCCCTGGCGTGGGTCGGCGTCGCGCCGCACAGCGTCCGCGCCGTGCCGCTCGAATACCTGCGCGAGGTCGCGGCTTACGCGCGCGCGCGCAAGCGCGTCGTGCACATGCACGTCGCAGAGCAGCCCGCCGAGGTGGAGGCTTGCCGCGCGGAGTACGGGCGCACGCCCGTCGCGCTGCTCTCCGAGGAGGGCTTGCTCGACGAACGCTTCACCGCCGTCCACGCGATCCACGTCACGACGGGGGAAGCGCACCTCCTCGGCAGTTCGCGCGCGCACGCCTGCGCCTGCCCGACGACGGAGCGAAACTTGGGCGACGGCGTCGTGCCCGCCGATCTCTTCTTCGACCGGGGAGTGCGCGTCGCGCTCGGCACGGACAGCCACGCGCAGATCGATCTCCTCGAAGACGCGCGCGAGCTGGAACTCAACCTGCGCCTCGCGAAACTCTCCCGCGCCGTCCTCCCGCCCGCGGCTAGCGACAATCCATCGATCAAGCCTCCCCCCCGACCCTCGTCGCTCGCCGCGCGGCTCTTCGAGTGCGCGACCGCGAGCGGCGCGACGAGCGTCGGCGGTCGCGCGCTGGAACGGGCTCGCCCGGGGGACTTCTTCACGGTCGCGCTCGACGATCCGTCAATCGCGGGCGCGGGCGACGACGATCTGCTCGCGGCGGTCGTCTTCTCATCCTCTCGCGCGGCGGTGCGAGAGGTCTGCGTCGGCGGTCGCCTCATCGTCGAAAACGGGAGGCACTTCGCGCAGGATGAGATCGTCGCGCGCTTCTCGGCGTTGCAGCGGAAGCTGTGGGGTTAGCCTGTTGCCGCGCGCGCTGGCACGCCGTTAGCCTCTCCCCTCGTCGGTTCACCGCGCCGTACTGTTTTCGTCGGAGACCGCTCCGGGTTCGTCCGCCTCGCGTCCCTTTTCTTTACGGCGCGGCTCCCGCAGCAAGCCCCTTTGCACGTTCGACTAAGACGGGAAGGAGACGTTGACGATGACATTCTCTAACACGCTGACCGGCGCGAGGGCGCTCGCGCTCCTCGCCTGCCTCTCGCTCTGCCCGCTCGCCACAAACGCCTTCGCGCAGGAGAACGCCAACGGCGGATCGGCGACGCAGAACGCGCAGCAGAGCAACCGCTCGACCACCAGCACGCAGACGACGCGGACGACGACGACGACCACCGCCGCGCCCAGCCCGGCGACGCAGACGCAGCCCGCGCAGACCAGCGTCTCCGTGGCGCGGAACACGAACAGCCCCGCGCCCGGCGGCACGGGCGGCATCGATCCGCTCTGGCTCATCATCGGCGCGGTCGTGCTGCTCGCGATCCTGCTCGTCGTCGTCCTCTCGGCACGCGGTCGCTCGCGCTCTTCGGGCACGCGCGTCGAGACCGTGCGCGAGACGACGATCAAGAAGGAGTGACCGCGGCCAGCCCGGCGACCGGCTGAAAACAGGAGCGGCGCGGGACTCGTCCCCGCCGCTCTTCGTCCGCGTGTGCGCCGTGCTATCCTCGTCGGCTCGGACGGTGAGGCTGATGAACGTCGTGGAGACACTGCGCGATCTGGTCGCGATTGACTCGACCTCGGCGCGCACGAACGCCGGGGTAGTCAACTACCTCGCGGCGCGCTGCGAGCGCGCGGGCTTCTGCGCGCGCGCTCTGCCTTACACGGACGGCGCGGGCGTGAAGAAATTGAACCTCGTCGCCGTCGCGCCGCGGGCGACGCGCGACGGCGAAGAGGTGGCGCTCGCGCTCGTCGGGCACACGGACACCGTGCCTTTCGACACGGCTTGGGCTGAAGCACTGAAACTTACCGAGCGCGACGGGAAGCTCTTCGGTCGCGGCGCGTGCGACACCAAGGCTTTCATCGCCGCCGCGCTCGTCGCCGCCGCGCGGTTCGATCTTGAAAGCCTCGCGCGCCCGCTCGCGCTCGTCTTCACGGCTGACGAAGAGGTCGGGTGCGTCGGCGCGAAGCGTCTCGCCGAGTCGCGCGCGATTCGTGTGCACCGCGCCATCGTCGGCGAGCCGACGTCTCTCACGCCCGTGCGCGCGGGCAAGGGCTACTGTCTCGCGCAAGTTGAAGTCTTCGGGCGCGAGGCGCACAGCGCGTACCCGGCGCTCGGCGCGTCGGCGATCCTGCGCGCGGCGCGGCTGATCGAGCGCGTCGAGATGGTCGCGGCGCAGTTGAAGGACGAGCCGCACGAGTCTTTCGATCCGCCGTACACGACCGTAAACGTCGGCGTCATCGAGGGCGGGACGGCGAAGAACGTGATCGCGGGCTCGTGCCGCTTCACTCTGGAGTGGCGACCGGTGCCGGGGCAGGCAGCGTCGCGCGCCGTCGAACTCATCAAAGCCGAGGCTGAACTTCTGCGCGCCGCCGATGCGGACTTCGACTACCGGATTGAAGTGCAGCGACTCGACGGCGGCGTGGAGACCCCGGCGGACGCCGCGCTCGTCACGTTTCTTGAGCGCGCGACGGGCAAGGCGGCGGGCACCATCGCTTTCGGGACGGAAGCGCCGCAGTTGATCGAGCTCGGCGCGGAGGCGGTCGTCTTCGGCGCGGGCGACATCAGGAACGCGCACCGCACGGGCGAGTTCGTGCCCGCCGAAGAGCTGGAGCGCTGCGTGGAAGTGCTCGCGCTTGCGATCAAAGAGTTCTGCTTATAAGTATTGCTGGGAAGTAGATCAGTATCTCAAATGCTTCATACGTTACTTAAAATCTATTTATTTGCCCTGATTTTCCTGAGCGTGCCCAGTCTTTTGTTTTTCTCATATACATCGCTAAAACGACGACAGTTAGTTAAACCCAAACTCTTTTATAGAGATGTTCTATTCGTCGTTGTTGGTCTAGTCTTCTTACAACTTTACCTTTCTGGAACGTTAAGTGATGTAACAATTCTGTGGGCGACATGGCTCCTGCTTGCAGGAGGCATTTATGCTATAGAAATAATCTTGCGACACAAAGCGAAGTCCAACCGTATCTAAATAACCTATGAACAAACGTAACGTTATCTTTCCTCTCTCAAGCCTGCTCTCGTGTGCGCTGCTCATCGCGCTCTGCTGTTCGTCCGTCGCGGCGCAGACGCAAACGCAGCCGCAAACAGAGAAGCCGCTCACGAGTCAGGAGCTGGTGCAGCTCGTCTATCAACTGCCGCAGCACCCCGAAAGGCGCGACGTGGTCGTCGAGGAGATCAGGCGGCGGGGCTTAGGCTTCGAGCTGACGAACGGTATGCGCTCGCTCGTCGCTTCGAAGTCCGGCAACGACGCGCTCTTGCGCCGCACGCTCGAAGAGGCGGAGCGGCGGCGCGAGAACCCCGCGGCGTCCGCGCGACCGGACGAAGCGCAGGCGCGCGACGTGTTAGAGAAGACGCGCACGGCGACCCGCGCGGCGCTCGGCGCGATGCCCGACTTCATCGTGAAGCAACTCATCACGCGCCAGTACGCCTTCGGCACGACGAAGAACTGGCAGCCGCTCGATCACCTGACCGTGGCGGTGAGCTACCGCGAGAGCGAGGGCGGCGAGCGCTACAAGGTGCTCGCCGTCAACGGCGTGCCGACCGCCACCGCCGAAGCGCAGGAGCGCTCGAACTACGAGCAGGAGAGCGGGTCGAGCTCGACGGGCGAGTTCGTCACGCTCCTCAAGGAGCTCTTCTCCGACGAGGCGAAGACGCAGTTTCAGGCGGTTGACACCGACGTGCTGCGCGAGCACCGCGCGATCATCTACGAGTACGAGATCAAGCTCGAAGACTCGCAGCAGACGTTGCTCTACCGCGGCAAGGGCTCGGACACTCAGGTCGCGCGCGTCGGCTCGCGCGGGCGCGTCTGGGTTGACCGCGAGAGCTTCCGCGTGCTGCGGCTCGAAAACGTCGCGACCGATATCCCGGTCGGGTTTCCGATCACCGCCGCAGCGAACACGGTTGATTACGACTGGGTGACGATTGCCGAGAAGAAATATCTCTTACCCGTGAGCGCGACCGTTGAGATGACGAGCATGGCGCCGGTCAAGTCGTTCGATCCGCGCGAGGGTCGCGCCGTCGAGCGCGTCGAGATCGTGCAGACGCACAACGAGATTCGCTTCCGCAGCTACCAGAAGTTCGGCACCGAGGTGAAGCTGCTCGAAGACGACGACTTCCCCGCGGAGCCGCCGAAGAAACCGTGAAGGCAAAGGCGAGGGATAGACGCCAGGGAGTGGGGGCTGGGGAAGAAATCCCCTTAACTCTGACTTGAAAGTTGAGGCGGCGCGTAGGTGTTAGGCGCCGCCTCAACTTTATGGAGGTATTCCGACAGCGAAGCTCTAGTCCCTCACGGAACTTGAAGAACTAGTCGGGTGGGCAGTTGAGCCGGCAAGCATTAAGCGCGTTCTCGCAGTACTCGTTTGCCGCGCTGTGTGCGTTGCTACAGTTCTCATGCGCCGGGTCATACGAGTCAAAGCAGGCGTTGTATGCGTTGTTACGCTGTTCACCGCAGATGTCTAAACAATTTTGCGCCCACGGGCAGGTTTGATCTAGGCAACTCTGGTAATCATCGTCAGCCCGATCCCTACACGTAAAGAGCTGTTGTTCAGCGTTCTGCTCGCATGTTGAGTAGTTGAACTGCGCCTCGTCCAGACAGGCGGTGTAGTTGTTGCTACCGCCCGCCGTGCATTCGTTGCCGGCGTCGGCGGGCGACTGAGAGAGGGCGAGGAAACCGGCGATCAGGAGAAGCAGCACGACTCTTTTGGCAAGTCTCATAATGTCCTCCGTAAGGGCGTTGCTTTGAGCCGCCGCCTGTCACCTCGCGATGCATGAATACAGCGCGCCTCACAGAAGGCGGCGGCGGAGTATGTCCGTGAGAGCGGACACGATTTAGAGGCATCCAGCTAACAAATCAACCCTTAGTAGGCGGGCCTACGGCTGGCTGACGCCGCCTGACCACACGGTTCAGGACTTCACCCTCTTTATCCGGCGTGAGCTTGCCGACCCACGAGGTTTTAAGAGAACCGGTGCTGTCGATCAGGAGGAGGGTAGGCGTGCCCCTGACCCCGATGGAGCTGAGTTGAGCCTGCTCCACCTGATCGACGCTGACTCCGAGCTTATCCAAGTATTCCCGCCCCCTGTCCACCTCCTGGGGGAGCACGGCGATCAGCCGCACGCCGCCCCGCCTCGCCTTCTCCTGCGCCAACCTCCGGTAGAAGTCGGCGCTCTCTGAGCAGAAGTGGCACGAGTCTGAGACCGCGAGGACGAGCGTCTGACCACTTCCGGCCCAATCCACGCCGGGTATCTGCACCTTCGTCCCCGGCTGGATCACGGAGGGCTGGCGCGACTCGGTTCGGCCGACGGGCAGTAGAAATCGCTTCACGAGCACCGCCCCGAACAGAATCGCGGTCGCGCAGATGGCGACGTTCGCGGCGACTTCGATCCTTTTTGCGAGGTTACTCATCGGCTGACCCCCTGCTGTCATGCTTGGATTTTTGCTTGATTTGTGAGGCGCGCGCCTGATTATCGAAAAGTTGAGAAGTTATGTTGTTGAACGTGAGAAGTCCGCCAGCGGAGCCTGTTAACGGCCGCCCGTGCTCGGTGGCGTTCTTTTAAGCCCACGGAACACCCCTTTGTCAATGATTTTTTGCAAGAGCCTTGCAGCGACCTCTTCGAGCCAACGCAGGAATAAAAGAGGGAGGTAGGCAAGAGCCGATGGGTGTGAGATCAGGGAGGCGGGACGCCTGTTGACTGTATCGCCCGCACCCGAACTAAGTAACCGCCGTCTGCTTTTACTGTTCGGGCGGAGGCGCAATGTACGAAGTCCTGCCTAAGACCCCGTACTCCGGGTGGCCGCGCACCTCGATCTTGATGCGCCGCCGCGTGCCGTCGTGCGCCTTGTTGGAGGGGTAGTAGCCGACGACGTAGCGGCTGTTCACGTCCGAGAGAATGCGCGAGTAAATCTCCACGGCCTGCGACGGCTCCTCCAGGAACTCCGTCCACCCGCCCGTGATCCGCGACAGCACGGCGAGCGCCGTCTGCTCTCGGAGCAGGGCGTCGGCCTTCTCCTTCCACAGCCACTCCGGCTCACTTTCGACGTGTCGCCTGACCTCGCTCCTGTCCGCCGCCTTCGCGTCCTCGATCCCCGTCACACTCCTCAGAGTCCACTCCTTCGCGCGCCGGGCCTGCTCGTCCGGCGGGAGACCTAAGAGGCGCAAGCCTGGGATGACCGTGTAGATGGTGGCGCGCGGCGACCGCTCCGCCGCCCGGTAAACGTCGTCGAGGCTGAACTCCTTCAGATGGGCCTGTGTCCACTGCCTCTCGCGCCGGGCAAACTCCAGCCACTTCTCCCTTTCGGCGCGGGGCAGATCGGCGGGCGGCTCGATGGGCCCCACGATCGAGTTCTGGAGGAGGGACGCCTCGTTGCCGTTCGCCTGGAAGATGATGACGGGCCGCCGATCCGTGTCGGCGAACAGCTCGTTCAGCGTCGCCAGCAGCGCGCTGTAGTGTGCGCCGCGCGGCGAGGAGTCGGCGCGGCCGGACGGCGCGCTCCGCGCGAGGCGTCTCGCCAGAGAGTCCAACTTCTCCTTGAGTTCCCGCCTGTCCTGCGTGAAGTCTGTAAGCAGTTTGATCTCGTCGGTGACTACCGCCATCCTGTCGCGCGGGCCGAGCCCGTCAACGAGCGACTTGGCCGCCTCGATGCTGGTTCGGACGAACCCGCTCTGCTCGCTGCTCGCGTCGATGACGAAGACGACCGAGCGCGGCGCGGCATCATCGTCGCCGGGCGCGAAGACGCCGATCTGCTGCGGCTTGTCGTCCTCACTCACGGCGAAGTCGCCGCGGGTCAGGCCCTGCACCGGGCGGCCCTGCGGATCGAGCACCAGGAAGTCGGAGACGACGAGCGATGTCTCGACACGAACAAGGTCTTCCTCGTCCGATCCCTTCCCCCCTTCACTTTTACGCCGGGCATCGACGGCGATTTTCTTTTGTGAATCCCACTTGAGCCTTTTCAGGCTCGATCCGAAGTCCTCGGGACGTGGTCTCTCCCTGTCGGCGGACTGTGCGAAGGCGGCTGAAGTATAAAAAGCAGAGACGGTGGCGCACCAAAGAATACCTAGCGAAAGAAATGTCTTCCTGTGCACGACCCTAGCCCTCCGCGCCGAATCCGGGTGTCTCCAACGAGCATAATACTCGTCCGCTTCCGGTTGTTCCTTATAGTCCTTAACAAACCTTGGCTGGAGCCAATAATTTACACCAAATACGCCGCACTGAGGTTCTGCTGATCAATGAACTGCGGCGGCGCAGTTCATCCGAGGCGGATGTACAAGCCGCCGATTCAATACCTATACGTTCGACCGTCATCAATCCTTCAACGACATCCCAAAAGGCAAGGGCGTAGCGGCTCCGCCGAGCGTCTTGCTCCACTCCGTCAGTATGAAAGCCAAAAAAAGCATCGGGAGGCTAGTCTTTCTCCAACCCCTAACCCCCTATCTCCCGCTCTTCATCCTTCCCCCTGTCCCGCGTACTTCTCCGTGCTGGCGTTCGAGATGACGGGGGCGTCGGTGGTGAGCGCGTCGTTGACGAGCTGGCGCTGCTCCATCTCGTGGACGGCGTAGGAGCCTGTGGCGGGACTCGCCGACGCGGCGCGACCGACGTAAGAAGGTCGCTCGCACTTCGGCAGCAGGTTCATCAGTCGCGGCTCGGCGAACGTCCAGCCGCCCATGTTGCGCGGCTCCTCCTGCGCCCAGACGAGCCGGCGCGCGTTCGGGTAAGAAGCGAAGATTTCCCGCAGCGCGCGTTCGGGGAACGGGTAGAACTGTTCGAGGCGGACGACGGCGACGCGTCGGTCGTCCGTCTTCAGGCGGGCGGCGTTGAGATCGTAATAGACCTTCCCCGCGCAGAGGACGACGCGCGTCACGGCGTCGCGATCCTTGATCTCGTGATCGTCAATCACGGGCTGGAAGCCGCCGGAGGTTAACTCGGCGAGCGCGGAGGTCGCCGCCGGCAGACGCAGCAGCGACTTCGGCGTCATCACGACGAGCGGTCGCGCCGTCTCCTGCTTCACCTGCCGACGAAGCAGGTGGAAATACTGCGCGGGCGAGGTCGGGTAGCAGACCTGCATGTTGTTCTCGGCGCAGAGTTGCAGGTAGCGCTCCAAGCGCGCCGAGGAGTGTTCGGGCCCCTGCCCCTCGTAGCCGTGCGGCAGCAGGAGCACGAGGCGCGAGGGCTGCTGCCACTTGTCAACGCCCGGTGCGACGAACTGATCGATGATGACCGCCGCGCCGTTCGAGAAGTCGCCGAACTGCGCCTCCCACGCGACGAGCGCGTCCGTCGCCACGACCGAGTAGCCGTACTCGAAGCCCATCACGCCCTGCTCGCTCAAGGAACTGTCGAGGACTTCGACGAGCGGACGCCCCTGCTCGGTCTGCGTCATCTCCGAGAGCGGAGCCCACGCGTTGCCGGTCTGCGTGTCGTAGAGAATCGCGTGGCGCTGCGAGAACGTGCCGCGCCCCGAATCCTGCCCCGACAGGCGGACGGCGTGACCGTCGAGCGCGAGCGTGCCGAAGGCGAGGAGTTCGGCGAAGCCCCAGTCAACGGGGAGCGCGCCCTCGCCCATCTTCCCGCGCCGCGCGAGCTGGCTCACCATCTTCGGGTTGACGTGGAAGTTCTCCGGCACGACCGAGATCGCGCGCGTGACTCGCCTGATCGCCTCGTCGCTCGCCGGAGTCTCGACGAAACTCGATCCGTCCTCCTCCGCGACGGGCGGCTTCATCTCTTCCTCCGCCGGGTTCTCCTCCGCGATCTCTTTGGCGCGCGCGAGCGTCGCCTCGTACTCGGCGACCTGATCCCTGATCATCCGCTCAACGTCCGCCTCGCTGAGCACGCCCTCGCGTATCAACCGCTGCGCGTAAACGGCGCGCACGCCCGGGTGGGCTTTCACGCGCGCGTACATGAGCGGCTGCGTGTAGCTCGGCTCGTCCGTCTCGTTGTGACCGAGGCGGCGGAAGCCGACGACATCCAGCACAACGTCCTTGTTGAACTCCTGCCGGTAGTCGAGCGCGATGCGGAGCACGCGGTAGGCGGCTTCCGGGTCGTCGCCGTTGATGTGGAAGATGGGGAGCTGCGTCATGCGCGCCACGTCGGTCGAGTAGATCGTCGAGCGACCGTGTTCGGGCGAGGTCGTAAACCCGATCTGGTTGTTGATGATGATGTGGATCGTGCCGCCGGTGCGGTAGCCGTGCAGCTCCGCGAGGTTCAAAGTCTCCATCACGATGCCCTGCCCCGCGAACGCCGCGTCGCCGTGTAAAAGTACGGGCAGCGCGCGATCAATCACCTGCTCGCGCGGCGCGCCCTCGCGCTGCCACGCATCTTGTTTGGCGCGCACCATGCCCTCGACGACCGGATCGACGAACTCAAGGTGGCTCGGATTCGGCGAGACAGTGATCTTCACCTCGCGCCCGCTCCGCGTCGTCCGCCCGCCCTTCGCGCCCTGGTGGTATTTCACGTCGCCCTCGTCCGCCGGGAAGCTCGGGTGAACCGAGCCCTCGAACGCCGTGAAGATCCGCTCGACGAGGTTGCTTTCGACGACGTTCGCCAGCACGTTCAAGCGCCCGCGGTGCGCCATCCCCAAAGTGATCTCTTCGACGCCTTGATCCGCCGCGCGCTCGACGAGCTGATCGAGGAGCGGGATGATCGTCTCGCTGCCTTCGAGCGAGAACCGCTTCTGTCCGAGGAACTTCGTGTGCAGGAAGCGCTCGAACTGCTCCGCCTCGACGAGCTTGGCGAGGAGTTGTTTCTTGATCTCGACGGGGACGGGCTCGGGCTCGACGAACTCGACGCGGATGCGCTCGCGTATCCAGAGCTTCTGCTCCTTGCTCTGGATGTGTCGGTACTCGATGCCGACCTTGCCGCCGTAGGCGCGGCGCAGGATGTCGAGAATCTCGCGTAAGGAAGCGCTCTCGCGCCCCGCCAAGCCGCCCGTGATGAACTCGCGATCCAGGTCCCAGATCGTCAGCCCGTAAGTCTCCATGTCGAGTTCGGGGTGATCGAGGTGCGGCATCGCGTGGAGCGGATCGATGTCGGCGACGAGGTGACCGCGCACGCGGTAAGAGTTGATCAGCTCAAGGACGCGCGCCTGCTTCGTGATCTGGGCGCGCGTCTGATCGGCGCCGAGCAGGACGGGGTTCACGTCAACAGACCAGCGCAGCGGCGGGAGCGCGATGTCGAGATCGCGGAAGACGTTCTGGTAAAAGTCGCGCCCGCCGAGCAGCAGCTCGTGGACGCGCGCGAGGAACGCGCCCGACTCCGCGCCCTGTA
>JAIVGV010000022.1 GCA_020201365.1 Acidobacteriota bacterium | reverse complement strand
CGACAAGCGTCAACCTCGAAGCGCTGCGGCAGTACCTCGCCTTCGACTACGTGCCTGCGCCGCTCTCGATCTACGAGGGCATCCAGAAACTCCCCGCCGCGCACGCGCTCACGCTCGAAGACGGGCGGATCGAGACGTGGCGCTACTGGGACGTGAGCTATCGAAAACTTGAGCCCGCGCCGACGGAAGGCGAGGCGGCTGAAACCTTGCGCGAGCTGCTCGCCGACTCCGTGCGGATGCGTCTCGTCTCGGACGTGCCGCTCGGCGTGCTGCTTTCGGGCGGCGTTGATTCTTCGGCGGTCGCCGCGCTCGCCGTCCGCTCGTCAGCCTCCACGGTCAAGACCTTCTCGATCTCCTTCGCCGAAAAATCTTTCGACGAGTCGGCTTACGCGCGCGGCGTCGCGGATTTTCTCGGCACGGATCACCACGAGGAGCGTCTGAGCGCGAACCTCGCCGCAGACCTCGTCGGCGAGATCGGATCGTGGATGGACGAGCCGCTGAGCGATCCGTCCGTCGTCTCGACGTATCTTTTGTGCCGCTTCACGCGCCAGCACGTGACGGTCGCCCTGGGCGGCGACGGCGGCGACGAAATCTTCGCCGGCTACCCGATGTACTACGGCCACCGCGTCGCGCGCGCCTACGAGCGCGTGCCGCGCCTCTTGCGTCGCCTCGTCGTCGAGCCCGCGATCAACCGCCTGCCCGTCAAGACCAAGAACCTCTCGTTCGACTTCAAGGCGCGCCGCTTCGTCGAGGGGATGCGCACGGACGACCGCGTGGCGCGCCACCACATCTGGTTCGGCTCCTTCCCGCCCGCCGCCCAGGAGCGGCTGCTGACGGACGGGACGAGGCGCGCGACCCGCGGGGACGTTTACGCCGCCGCGCGCGCTCTCTTCGGCTCGTGCGACGCCGAGTGTCTCGTCGAGCGGATGCAGTACCTCGACACGAAGCTCTACCTCGCCGACGACATCCTCGCCAAAGTCGATCGCGCGAGCATGTCGGTCTCGCTCGAAGTGCGCGCGCCGTTCCTCGACCGCCGCGTCGTCGAGTACGCCGCCTCGCTCCCGGCGGACTACAAGCTGCGCGGCAACACGACGAAGTTCATCTTGAAGAAGGCAATCGCGCCGCTCGTCCCCACGTTCGTCACGCGCCGCGGCAAGAAGGGCTTCGGCGTCCCCGTCGCCGACTGGCTCAAAGGCAGACTGCGCCCGCTCGCGCGCGACCTGCTCTCGCCCGCGCGTCTGGCGCGCCACGGGCTCTTCGACCCCGCCTACGTCGCGCGCCTCCAGGACGAGCACGAGCGAGGGCAAGCCAACCACCGCAAGCTCCTCTGGACGCTCCTCGTCTTCGAGCTCTGGCACGAGAGCTTCGTCGAGACGCCGCGCCGCATCGAGCACTCCGCGCTCAGCAGCCAGTAGGCGTCTGTCCGTCGTCCGTCGTTCGCCATCAATTTCATCCGTCACCACTCCACACGTGAACCAAGAGCAACGGACAACGGACGACGGACGGCGGACGGCTTCTCTCGAACAGGTTTACGACTCGCTCGCCGCGTGGTGCCGCGCGCGCGGCTACGCCGGGCACGATCCTTTCGACGCGCTCAACAGCCGCATCTTTCAATCCACCCCGCTCCGCCGTTGGCGCGCGGCACGTCTCGTCTGGACGCAAGCTTTCAAGCGCTCGCCCGTCAGCCTGCGCGCGCTCGCGCGCGTCCCCGCCGAACGAAACCCGAAGGGCACGGCGCTCTTCGCCCTCGCCGCGCTCTCGCGCCTGCGCTCGCCGCGCGGAACGGCGGACGGGTCGCGCGCGAGGGGGGCGGAGGGCGAGGCGCGCGAGCTGCTCAACGAGCTCGTCGCCGCGCGGATCGAGACGCGGCACGGCGTCGCGTGGGGCTACAACTTCGACTGGCAGTCGCGCGCCTTCTTCGCGCCGAAGGGGACGCCGACCGTCGTGCCGACCGCGTTCGCCGTGCGCGCTTTGGTCGAGGCGTCGCGCGGGTTCGGCGGCGAGGGCGCGGGAAAATACCTGCCGCTCGCGCGCGCCGCGTGCGAGTTCGTCCTGCGCGAACTGAACCGGGGCGACGAGACCGGCGAAGAGCTGTGCTTCAGCTACACGCCGCTCGACCGCACGCGCGTCTTCAACGCGAGCCTGCTCGCCGCAGAGGCTCTGGCTTCGGTCGGCGCGCTCGCCAACGAAGACGTGTTGAAGGAGGCGGCGGCGCGCGCCGCGCGCTACGTCGTCCGCCGCCAGCGCGCGGACGGCTCGTGGGCTTACGGCGCGGAGAGTTTCCAGTCGTGGTCTGACAACTTCCACACCGCGTTCGTCCTCACCTCGCTCGCGCGCGTGATTGGCGCCTGCGGCGACCGCCGGGGAGAGTTCGCGCCCGCGCTCCGGCGCGGCTTCGACTTCTGGCGCGCGAATTTTTTCCGCGCCGACGGCTTCCCGAAGTTCACCCCGGCGCGCGACCACCCGGCGGACGCGCACTCGGCGGGCGCCGCGCTCGTCGCCCTCTGTGAGCTCAAAGACCTGTCGCCCGAAGCGCTCCCGCTCGCCGCGAAGGTCGCCGCGTGGTCGGTCGAACACTTGCGCGACCCGCGCGGCTTCTTCCGCTACCAGCGCCGAAAATTTTTCACCGTCCGCACGCCCTACATGCGCTGGTCGCAAGGCTGGATGCTGTACGGATTAGCGCGACTACTCGAAACGACGAAGTCGGGACGACGAACGATGAAGTGAGGACGACTCGTTTTCACTCCATCGTTCGTCGTCCCGACTTCATACTTTTTTTCGATGAGGATTTGGATCGATCTCGCCAACTCGCCGCACGTGCCGTTCTTTGGCGCGCTGCGGGAGGAGTTCGCCGCGCGCGGGCACGACGTTGAGTTCACGGCGCGCGAGTTCGCGCAGACCGTGGAGCTGGCGCGCGACGCCGGGCTTGAGCCGAGCGTGATCGGCGGGCACGGCGGGCGCGAGCTGTCGGGCAAGGCGGGCAACCTGCTGGCTCGCGCGCGGCAACTCGTGCGCTGGGCGCGCGGGCGCGGGTTCGCTCTCGCCGTCAGCCACAACTCCTACTCGCAGATCGTCGCCGCGCGCGCGCTTCGTCTGAAGACCGTCACGCTGATGGACTACGAGCACCAGCCCGCGAACCACCTGGCGTTTCGTCTGGCTTCGCGCGTCGTCGTCCCCGCCGCGTTCCCCGAAGAGTCGCTGCGGCGCTTCGGCGCGCGCCCGTCGCGCGTGCGCCGCTACGGCGGCTTCAAGGAGGACGTTTACCTCGCGGACTTTAGACCCGGCGCGCGCGCCGTCGCGCAGATGCGACGCTCGCTCGGCGCTGACGACGAGAGCGCCCTCGTCGTCGTGCGCCCGCCCGCCCGCGACGCGCTCTACCACCGCTTCGAGAACGAGCTGTTCGACGCGCTGCTCGCGCGCCTCGCGTCCGACGCGCGCGCGCGCACAGTCTTCCTCGCGCGCAACGAAGCGCAGCGCGCGGAGTTCGCCGCGCGCCTCGCGGGCGAGAGGTTCGTCCTGCCGCAACACGCGCTCGACGGCGCGCTGCTCGTCTCCGCCGCCGATCTCGTGGTGAGCGCGGGCGGCACGATGAACCGCGAAGCCGCCGCGCTCGCGACGCCCGCCGCCACGATCTACGCGGGGAAGTGGGCTGCCGTTGACGAACAGCTCGTCCTCGAGGGGAGACTCGTGAGGCTCGCCACGCGCGCGGACGTTGACGCGCTGCCGCTCGTGAAAAAGGGCGCGTCGGATGCGCGCCGCGCGACGCACGTCCGCGCGCGGGTCGCCGATTTGATCCTCGAAGGTTGCTAAGGGAATTCATCCCGCGCCCCTGTTTTCTTCGCGCCTTTGCGCCTTTGCGAGAAATCTATCTCACGCAAAGGCGCAAGGGCGCGAAGAAGACGCAGAAAGTTTTGCGCAAATTCGTGCGGCGGCGGGGCGGGCTTGATCAAACACGAATCATCCTTCATCCTTCATCCTTGCTTGTATGCGCGTCGAACAACTCGACAAACTGCACGTGAAGGCCGGCGCGGTGCGCGCGGAGGGGCGCGCGCCCGCTTGGGCGCTGCCCGCGGCGCGCGCGGCGCTCGTCGCCGGCGACGCGCTCGTGGCGACGGCGTGCTTCGTCGGCGCGTTCGTCATGCGCGAGGGCGCGCGCGTCTTGGCGGCGCACGCGGGCGGCGGGTGGACGTGGAGCGCGCGCTTCGCGCCTTACGCGGCGGTGCTCGCCTTCGTCGTGCCCGTGCGCGTGCTCGCGAACGCCTACTACGATCTCTACCGGCTGCGCGGCGAGTTCTCTTACGTGGACGACGCGGCGCGCGTCTTCAAGGCGACGGCGGTCGCGTCGCTTTTGATCGTCGCCGTCGCGTTCATGTTCCGCGGCGTGACGACCTTCCGCTCGTTCTCCTACTCGCGCGCCGTCTTCCTGCTCGACTTCCTGTTCGCGCTCGCCTCATACGGGCTGCTGCGCCTCGCCGCGCGCGCGGCGCAGTCGGCGTTTCGCCGGAAGGGGATTAACTTGATCCCGACGCTCGTGGTGGGGCGCGGCGCGGAAGCCTCGCTGTGCGTGCGCGAGATGCGGGCGCGACCGGAGCTCGGCTACCGCGTGATCGGCGTCGTCGAGAACGGGCGACTCGGCGCGGGCGTGCCCGAAGAGTTCGAGGGCGTGCCCGTCGTCGCGGGCGTCGAACAGCTCGCCGAGACGATCCGCGAGACGCGCGCCAACGAAGTCATCATCACCGACCCGAAAGTCGCGGGCGATCTGCTCTTCGAAGTGATGATGCGCGTCGGGCGTAACCGCGGCGTCGAGTTCCGCATCGCGCCGAGCCTGTTTAACTTCCTGCCGCGCAAGACCGAGATCGATCAGATCGGCGCGCTGCCGATGATCCGCCTCTTCCGCGAGCCCCTCTCCGGCGCGGCGCGCGTCGCCAAGCGCGGCTTCGACATGCTGATCTCATCAGCCGCGCTCGTCCTGCTCGCGCCGCTCTGGCTCGTCATCGCGCTCTTGATCAAGCTGGACTCGCGCGGCTCGGTCTTCTACCGGCAGGAGCGCGTCGGGATGGACGGGCGCGTCTTCCTGTTCCTCAAGTTCCGCACGATGCGCGCCGACGCGGACGACGCGGCGCACCGCGAGTACCAGCGCAAGCTGATCGCGGGTCAGCCGGACGTGAACCTCGGCGACGCGCGCCGCCCCGTCTATAAGCTGCGCGACGACCCGCGCGTGACCCGCGTCGGGCGCGCGCTGCGCCGCCTAAGTCTCGACGAGCTGCCGCAGCTCATCAACGTGCTGCGCGGCGACATGAGTCTGGTGGGCCCGCGCCCGCCGATCCCGTATGAGGTCGAAGCGTATGAGCTGTGGCACCGCAAGCGGCTCGACATGAAGCCGGGCTTGACGGGCTTGTGGCAGGTGTCGGGTCGCAACCGCCTGTCGTTCGACGAGATGGTGCGCCTCGATCTCTTCTACATCGAGAACTGGTCGCTGCTGCTCGACCTCAAGATCATCCTCCGCACGCTCCCCGTCATGCTGCGCGGCGACGACGCTTACTGAAAAGTAGGAACGAGGAACGGCGAACGACGAAGGCGTGGTCACGCAAGTCGAGTGACCACGCCTTCGTCGTTCGCCGTTCCTACTTCCGACTTAGTTTTCCGGCGGCGGCGTGTTGTTCTGCCGCTGCTGGCGACGCTGCTCGCGCCGCTGTTTCGCCTGGTCGCGCGACTGCTCTAGCTGCTGGCGCTGTTCGGGGGTGAGCACGTTCTGAACCTCGGCGCGCATCTTCTCGGCGTTGGCGCGCAGCCCCTCGCGCAACTGCTTGGCGCGCGCCTGCTGTTCGGGCGTGAGCGCGGTGCCGGAGCGGCGCGTCTCGACGAGCTTGCGCAGCTCCTCGCGGTCGGCGCGGAAAGTCTGCGCGTAGCGCTGCTCGATGGCGCGCATCTGCTCGCGCTGCGCGTCCGAGAGGTTCAGACGCCGCAGCGCGCGGCGCTCCATGCGCTCCTGCTTCAACGCCCCGCCGCCGAGCCCGTCCCTGCCCGCGCGCCCGCCCATGCGCCGACCGAACGGCGGCGGCGCGGGGTTGGGGCTCTGCGTGTTCGCCTGCGCTAACGTCGCCGGGGCGGCGAGCGCGCAGAGGCACGCGCAGAGGGAAAACTTGATCAGCCTGTCTCTCATAAACTCTCTCCTCACTACGTAAACCGTCCGGTAGTATTGCCCGCGCGCCGCGCGCCTCTGCCTGTGCGCGCGGCGCGCCTCTCTCTTTCGTCCGGCGGCGCGGACACAAGCTCGCCCGCGCCGCTTCTCGGTAAGTTAGACGCGGCGCGCGCGCGTGCGGTCTGAAAAAGATCGCGCTACAATCACGCGCGATGAGTCTCATCCAGCAGATCAACTCGCCGGCGGACTTGCGCCGCCTGCGCCCCGAACAGTTGCGCGAAGTCGCCGACGAAATCCGGCAGTACATCATAGACGTCTGCGCGCGCATCGGCGGGCACACCGGCGCGAGCTTGGGCGCGGTCGAGCTCGCCGTCGCGCTCCACTACGCCTTCGAGACGCCGAAGGATCGCCTCGTCTGGGACGTCGGTCATCAGGCTTACGCGCACAAAATCCTGACGGGCAGGCGCGACGAGCTGCCGACGATCAAGCAGTACGACGGGCTGAGCGGATTCTTGAAGCGCGACGAGTCGGAGTACGACACCTTCGGCGCGGGGCACGCCTCGACCTCGCTCTCCGCCGCGCTCGGCATGGCGATCGCGCGCGACCGGCGGGGCGAGGATCACCACGTCGTCGCTCTGATCGGCGACGCGTCGCTCGCCGGCGGCATGGCGATGGAGGCGGTCAATCAGGCGGGGCACTTGAAGACGCGGCTCATCGTCGTCTTAAACGACAACGAGATGTCCATCGCCCCGGCGGTCGGCGCGCTCACGGGTTACTTGAACCGCATACGCGAGGCGCACGGCTACCACCGCTTCAAGGACGAGGTGGGCGAGGCGCTGCGCTCAGTGCCGTCGGTCGGCGAGCGTCTGCACCACGCCGCCAAGACTTTCAAGGACGCCATCGCCGCGGCGGTCCTGCCGGGCGCGCTCGTCAACGAACTCGGCTTCAAGTACATCGGCTACGTTGACGGTCACGATCCGCAGTCGCTCGTGCGCGCGCTGCGCGAGGCGCAGCAGGTCAAGGACTCGCCCGTCATCGTCCACTGCCTGACCACCAAAGGCAAAGGCTTCCCCGCGGGCGAGCGCAACTACTACGCGTGGCACGCGACGGGACCCTTCGATCCGCAGACGGGCGAGATGGTCAAGTCCGCGAAGCCGCAGCCGCCGACCTACACCGCCGTCTTCGGCAAGACCCTGTGCGAGCTGATGGAGCGCGACGAGCGCGTCGTCGCCTTGACCGCCGCGATGCCGGACGGGACGGGCGTGGATCAGGCTCTCAAAAAATTTCCCGGGAGATCGTTCGACGTCGGCATCGCCGAGCAGCACTGCGTCACCTTCGCGGCGGGGATGGCGACCGAAGGCTTGAAACCCGTCTGCGCGATCTACTCGACGTTTTTGCAGCGCGCCTTCGATCAGATCGTCCACGACGTGTGCCTGCAAAACCTCGACGTCAAGTTCTGCCTCGATCGCGGCGGCATCGCGGGCGGCGACGGGCCCACGCACCACGGACTTTTAGACATCGCCTACCTGCGCGCCGTCCCGAACATCGTCCTGATGGCTCCGAAGGACGAGGGCGAGCTGCGCGACATGCTCGCGACGATGCTCGAACACGAAGGACCCGCCGCGATGCGCTACCCGCGCGGCAACGGTGTGGGCGCGGACATTTCGCGCGAGCCGCGGCGTCTGGAGATCGGCAAGGCTGAGATTTTGCGCGACGCGGGGACGGACGTGGCGATAGTCGCCTACGGCTCGATGGTTCACCCGTCGCTGCAGGCGGCGGAGCAGTTGTCGAAAGACGGCGTCGAGGCGACGGTCGTCAACGCCCGCTTCGCCAAGCCGCTCGACGCTGGTGTGCTCCTCGCGCTCGCGCGCACGAAGCGTCTCGTCGTGACGGTCGAGGAAGCTTACCTCGCGGGCGGCTTCGGCTCCGCCGTGCTCGAGCTTCTGGAAGAGAACGGACTTCAAGACAAGGTGCGCGTCGTCTCGATGGGCGTCCCGGATCGCTGGGTGACGCACGGCGACGCCAAACTCCTGCTCGCCAAGTACGGGCTCGACTCGGACGGCATCTACACGCGCGTCAAAGAAGAGATCGACGTGCTCGAAGACCGGCGCGCGGGCGCGCGACCGCTGGCGCGAAGCTGAGACCGGTTCGGGACGAGGAGCGCGACGCCGCGAGAGTTCTTCGCGGCGTCGCGCTTTTCGTGTCTCGGCGCACGATTTCGGTTCAAGCGTCGGACGGACGGGTCGTGGCGGGAACGAGTCCGCGCCGCGCGCCGCAACCAATTTGCAAGGATCGGCGTCCGTTTCGCGGCAAAAGCGGGCATCTAAACTCACGGTCGTCACGCGCGCGTGCCGTCGCCGTGCGCCGGGTTTCTGGTCTGCCGTTTGCAATAACATATTCGGGTTCAAGAGAGTCGCAAAAAAAATGCAAGAGACGCAACAAAACCTTTCGCTCACGAACACAGACCCGGACGCCACACTCGTGCAGCCGCGCTTCGACGAGGCGGAGGCGCAGACGGCGCAGCCCGTCGTCCCGCTCGCGCGCGCCGCGACTTGGCGCAGGCAGACGCTCCCCTTGGCGCTCGTCGTCGTCTCGGCGCTTCTGGGCGGGCTCGTCAGCGTCGCCGCCTACCGGCTCTACCAGCGCCGCGCGCAGGCGCAGACTCAGACCCAGACCCCCGCGCGCGCAGACGAGCAGCAGCAACCTGCGCCGCAAGACCAGCAGACGGCGCAAGCCGCGCGGTCGCACGCGAGCGACGACGCCGCGCCCGCGCAGCCCGCGCAGCCCGCGGAGCGCAAACAGATCACGGCGGGCGAGACGACGAAGGTCGCGGAGTCGGGCGCGAAGCCTCAGGAGGCGGACGCGCATCCCGCAGTCGCGGGCGCGCGCGCGGCGTCGAAGACAGCCGAAGAGAGGCGCGCCGCGCAAGGCGAGGACGAGGGCTCGCCGCCCGCACGAAGCGGCGCGCCGCATGCGCGCCGCGTTGACGTGATCGCGTCGCCCAACGCGACCGAGCGCGACCGCCGCCGCGACGACGACGCGACCGATCAAATCCTGCCCGAGCGGCGCGGCGACAGGCGACCGCCCCGCCCGAGGGCGCGCAACATTGATCGCATCCGCGACATCTTCGGCGCGCCGCCGCCGTCGTACTAAGAGCGCGCGGGGCGAAGAAGCAAAACCTGAAGGCTCGCGGAGTCGGATTCCGACTCCGCGAGCCTTCAGGTTTCAGCCGGCGTTTTCGTCGCGCGCCGCCCTCACAGCAGCGCCGTCTCTTCGAGCAGCCGCCCCTCGGCGAAGCGCTCGACGCCGAGCGGCGCGGCGTCGAGGAGCGTGGCGCGACCGTCGAGGATCGTCTCGGCGACGACGCGACCCGTCGCGGGCGAGTGCATCACGCCGTGACCGCTGAAGCCGTTGGCGAAGTAGAGCCCCCGCACGTCCGGCGACTGCCCGATGATCGCGTGATGGTCGGGCGTCATCTCGTAGAGCCCCGCCCACGCGCGCGAGGCGTTGACCTGCGCGTCGGCGAGGACGGGCACGCGCGAGGCGGCGCGCGTCAAAATCTTTTCGACGAACGCGGGGTCGAAGTCGGTCTTAAAGCCGGGCGTCTCTTCGGGGTCGTTCCACGCGAGGAGGATGCCCAAGCCTTCGCGTCGGAAGTGGAAGCCCGTCGTCATGTCTATGACCATCGGGAAGCGCTGCGGGAGCCGGTCGAACGGCTCGGTCGGCACGAGCTGGCGGCGCAGAGGCTCGACCGGAAGCTCAGCGCCAGCCATCGCCGCGACCCCGGCAGCCCACGCGCCCGCGCAGTTGACGACGACGCCCGTCGCGATCCGCCCGCGCGTCGTCTCGGCGGCGGCGACCCTGCCGCTTTCGACTTCGATCCCGGTGACGCGCGTGTCGAGCCACAGTCGCGCGCCGCGCTCGCGCGCCCGGCGCATGAAGCCCATCATCACGCTGTGCGGATCGACGAAGCCGTCGGTCGGGCAGAACGTCCCGCCCACCACGTCGTCCGTGCGTAGCTGCGGCACGATCTCCTCGATCTCCTCGCGCGAGACGAGCGCGACGTTCGTGACGCCCATCGCCGCCTGCCGCTCGCGGTTCGCCTTCAGGTAATCCAGATGCCGCTCGCTCGTCGCGACGAAGAGGTAGCCGTGCGGTCGGTAGTCCGCCGGGTAGCCCACTACCTCGTCGAACTTCGAGAAGAAGTCTATCGAGTAGCGCGACATCTGGACGTTGACGGGCGTGGAGAACTGCGCGCGCACGCCGCCCATGCTCTTGCCCGTCGAGCCCTTGCCCTGGTGCGCCTCGCGCTCGACGACGAGCACTTCGCGGCAGCCGCGCTCGGTCAGGTGGTAGGCGACGCTCGAGCCGACGATGCCGCCGCCGATGATGACAACCTCCGCAGTCTCCGCCACGCGCGCCTCCCCGCGCCCGCCTGTTGAAAATCGGCGGGTCAAGGTTTAGAGTGAAAACGCTTCTTCAAGCCTGCACATTCTACGAAATGACGGGCGCGCGTGTCGCGCTCATCCGGCGCGCCCCAGCGCCGACGCGACCGGCGCCCTGCGCAAATTTCTTACACGACCGGAGACGAACATGAGACGCAACGAGGCGAACACGAAAAGAACCTACGCCCTTCTGCTCCTCGCCCTGTCGTTCGTCGCGCTCACGGCGGCGGGCGCGCGCGCGCAGACGCGGCAGCAGTTCACGCTCGCAATTGACGCCACCGAAGTGCCGCGGAAACTTTTCCACGCGCGCGAGACGATCCCCGTCCCGGGCGGCGCGACGACGCTCGTCTATCCGAAGTGGATTCCGGGCGAGCACGGTCCGACGGGACCCGTCACCGATCTCGTCGGCTTGCACTTCACCGCCGCCGGGAAGCCCGTCACGTGGCGGCGCGACGGCGCGGACATGTACGCCTTCCACCTGGATGTCCCGCCGGGCGCGCGCGAGATCGAGGCGACGTTCGACTTCCTCTCGGCGACTTCGGCGAACGGCTTCACCTCCGCCGCGTCCGCGACGCCGCACCTGGCAATCGTCACCTGGAATCAACTCGTCCTCTACCCGCAGGGCGCGAACCCGGACGAGCTGAGCTACCGCGCGTCGTTAACACTTCCCGCCGGGTGGAAGTACGGCACGGCGCTGCCCGTAGCGCGCGGCGGCGCGAGGGATCGCGTCGAGTTCTCGCCCGTCTCGCTGACGACGCTGATTGATTCGCCCGTGCTCGCCGGAGAGTACTTCCGCGCGATCCCGATTGATCAGGCGCACAACGCCGTCGAGCTCGACATCGCCGCCGACAGCGCCGCCGCGCTCGAAGCGCCGCCCGAGTTCGTCGCGCACATGCGCCAGCTCGTCGCCGAGACGGACGCGCTCTTCGGCGCGCGCCACTACGAGAACTACCACTTCCTGCTCACTCTGAGCGATCACGTCGCCCACTTCGGTCTCGAACACCACCAGTCGAACGACAGCCGCATCCCCGAACGCTCGCTCGTTGACAAGAGTGTGGGCGACGCCGCGCTGAGCGTCCTGCCGCACGAGTTCACGCACTCCTGGAACGGCAAGTACCGCCGCCCCGCCGGGCTCGCGACGCCCGACTACCAGCAGCCGATGCTCGGCGAGCTGCTCTGGGTCTATGAGGGCTTGACCGAATATCTCGGAGACGTGCTGACCGCGCGTTCGGGGCTGTGGACGCCGGAGCAGTACCGCGACAACCTGGCGGAAGTCGCCGCCGGGCTCGATCACCGACCGGGCCGCGGGTGGCGTCCGCTCGTTGACACGACCGTCGCGGCGCAACTCCTCTACAACGCATCGGGGCAGTGGTCGGCGTACCGGCGCGGCGTGGACTTCTACGACGAGGGCGAGCTGATCTGGCTCGACGCCGACACACTGATCCGCGAGCGCACTAACGGTCAGAAGTCTTTGGACGACTTCTGCAAGCTCTTCCACGGCGCGCCCTCGACCCCGCCGACGGTCAAGCCCTACACCTTCGACGACGTGGTGAACACGCTCAACCAGGTCACGCCTTACGACTGGCGCGGCTTTCTGAACGCGAGGCTTCTGACGACCGACCCGCGCGCCCCGCTCGGCGGCATCACCCGCGGCGGCTGGACGCTCACCTATAACGACACGCCGAACGCGGTCGTCGCCAACGGCGAGGCTGTCGGCGGCGGCTTGGAGGCGGGCTACTCGCTGGGCTTGCGGATTGATAAGGAGGGCACGATTGCCGACGTGATTCCGGGGATGCCCGCTTACGCGGCGGGCTTAGGTCCGAACATGAAGATCGTCGCGGTGAACGAGCGCGGCTACTCGTCCGCCGGTCTGCGGGACGCCGTGACAGCCGCGAAGGCAGACCCGCGCGCGCGCATTGATCTCCTCGTCAACAACGAGGACACCTTCAAGACCTACTCGCTCAACTACCACGGCGGCTGGCTCGACCCGCACTTGGAGCGCGCGTCGGGCGCGGCGGACACGCTCGGACAGATCATCTCGGCACATGCGCCGTGACGGCGCGGGGTTGGGG
>JAIVGV010000489.1 GCA_020201365.1 Acidobacteriota bacterium | reverse complement strand
CTGCGGACGAGCGCGACCGTAACGTCGGTCAGCGTCGCGTCGTCCGAAGTCGTCGCGGGCGCGGGCGCGGGCGCGGCGGCGTTCTCGGGCGGGGGCGCTGAGGGCGCGTCGCCGTGGATGATGCCGTCGTCGGCGAGCGCGGCGTGAGCGAAGACGCAGGTGAGCGCGGCAACCGCGAGCAGTGTACGAAGGGTTTTCATTGTCGTTCTCCTGGTGTGCCGGGGTCGGCGGAATGGGATTACCGTCGGGGCAAAAGTGATCAGGCGCGTGCCGTGGCGGCGGCATCATAGGCAATCGCGCCGCACGCTTGCAAGTTAACCCGCAAAAAAGAAGAAAGGGAGACCTCACATGAGCTTAATGAGCGAAAAGATTTTACGGACTGAAGACCTCGCCGCGACCGACGACGAGCGCGCCCTGCGCCGCTGCCGGCGCGCCGAAGACCTGCAGGAAGCTGGCAGACACGAAGAGGCGCGCGCGGCTCTGGGGGACTTGTGGCGTCGCGTCGGCGAGCGCCCCGAGACGCGGGGCTTGGGCGCGCGAGCCGCCGCCGAAGTGCTCCTGCGCGCGGGCGCGGTCGCGGGCTTCGTCGGGAGCGCGCGGCAAATAGAGGGCGCGCAGGAGTTCGCCAAGAACGTGATCAGCGAGAGCGCGTCGCGCTTCCGGGAGCTGGGCGAAGGCGCGCGCGAGGCGGAGGCGCTGCGCGAGCTGGGCTACTGCTACTGGCGCGAGGGCGGCTACGACGAGGCGCGCGTCGTGCTCGGCGAGTCGCTCGCGCGCCTGCCGCAAGTCGGCTGCGAAGAGCAGCGCGCGCAGACGCTGCTGCGCCTCGCCATCGTCGAATCCTCGTCGGCACGTATGAACGACGCGCTGCGCATCCTGACGCAAGCCGCGCCGCTCTTCGAGTCGGGCGCGGGCGACGCCAAGCGCGGCACGTTCCACATGGAGCTGGCGGTCGTCCTCGCGACGCTCGCCGAGGACGAGCGGCGCGAAGACTACTCGGATCGCGCGCTCTTAGAGTTCGCCGCCGCGACCCACTACTTCGAGCGCGCCGGGCACGCGCGCTACCTCGCCGCCGCCGAAAACAACTTCGCCTTCTTCCTCTTCAAGCGCGGCCGCTTCGCGGAAGCGCGCGAGCACTTAGACCACGCGCGCGCCCTCTTCGCGCGCCTGCGCGACGCGGCGCACGCCGCGCAGGTTGACGAGACGCGCGCGCGCGTCCTGCTCGCCGAAGGGCGCGCCGCCGAAGCCGAGTCGGCTGCACGCGCGGCGGCGCGCGCGCTCGCGGCTGGCGGCGAGCAGGCGATCCTCGCCGAAGCGCTCGCCACGCAAGGGCGGGCGCTCGCCCGCCTCGGGCGCACGGAGGAAGCGCGCGTCGTGCTCGCGCGCGCCGCGCGGATCGCCGAGCTGGCGGGCGACCTCGAAGGCGCGGGACTCACCGAGCTCACCACGCTCGAAGAACTCTCGGACGCGCTCACGCCCGCGCAGATGCGCGAGCTCTACGACTCAGCAGATCGGCTTCTCGCGCGCACCGAGCGGCGCGAGACCTTGGCGCGCCTGCGCGAGTGCGCGCGCCGCGTCGTCGCAGCCGTCGCGCGCGCGGGCGAGAACGTGGCGGCTGGAGAGATCGAGAGTTTCGCCGCGCAGGAGTGCGCGCGCCTCGGCAAGGTCGTCCGCTTCACGCCCGCCGCGCTCGACGCGATGCTGCGGCTGCCCTGCGGCGCGGACGCGCAAAGCTTGCGCGCGCTCGTCACGCGCACGGTCGAGCGCGCGGAGGACGGCGCGGAGATCGAAGCCTCGGCGGTCGAGACGGTCGCGCTGCGCCACCGCGTCGAGGGCGCGGACTTCGCCGCGCCGTGGGCGAACTTCGCGTTCAAGGACGAGGTCAGGCGCTTCGAGGAGCGGCTCATCGAGCAGGCGCTGCTCGACGCGCGCGGCAGCGTCTCGCGCGCGGCGCGGCTCTTAGGCTTCCGCCACCACGAGTCGCTCAACTGGCGTCTGAAGAACCGCAACCGGGCGCTGCTCGAAGCGCGCACCCCGGCGCGCAAGCGCCGGCGCAGCATCATACGCAAGCACGACTGACGGCGGCGACGACGCGCGCGCCTGGACGACTCGCGCGCGAAGGCGACGGCGCGGGCGCGGCACGACGAATGATGACGAGGCGGCTGATCGCTTGGCGATCAGCCGCCTCGTCATCATTCGTCGCCATTCAGTCGCCGTCGTCAACCCTCGTCGCGCGCGCTTCCGTCGCCGGACGTTCGCCGCTAAAATTTCACGTCAGACTTTTCTTCGTCGGGAGTTTCCGGAGTTCGCGCGGGAGGTGTGGCGATGGCTGTCTTCGAGTGCGGGAGGTGCGGCGCGAGGAACCGCGTGGACGAGGGCGCGGGCGCCGGGCGCGTCGCCGTCTGCGGCAAGTGCGGCGCGGCGCTCGACCTGTCGGGCGCGCGCCACGCGGACTATGCGAAGCCGTTCGCCGTCACCGACGCGACCTTCGCGCGCGAAGTTTTACAGTCGGGCTCCGTACCCGTCCTCGTTGACTTCTGGGCGGCGTGGTGCGGACCGTGCCGCATGCTCGCGCCCGTGCTCGACGCGCTCGCCGCCGAGTCGCGCGGTCGCTACCGCGTCGCCAAGCTCAACGTGGACGAGAACAAGCAGATCGCCGCGCAGTTCCGCATCCAGAGCATCCCGACGCTGCTCGTCTTCAAAGACGGTCAGCTCGTTGACCAGCTCGTCGGCGTCGCCTCGAAGCAGGAGCTCGCCGCGCGCCTCGCCGCGCACGCGGGGTGAAGAGAGGCGCGGGAATCGTGCGACGCTGCGTATGAGAGCCCGCGCCTGCCTCGCCGCCTCGGTCGGCGACCGCGAACCGCTCTGGTAGCGTGGCGCGGGCGGTGCTAGAATGCCGCCCAGCGAGAGGGCGTTGGGATTTGGATGTCACGTCTCTTTTGAACGTGCGAAAGATACTTGAAGGGTTTGCTCGCCAAGTGCGACTGTTCCATTCAGGTTCTCTGGTGCACCAGAGTCTCGAATCGCTTGCGCCCTCTCGCCCTTCTCGCTCCCTCGTCCTCCCGGAGGTCCCGCGATGCCGAACCACGCCGGTTACGCCGCCGCCATCACGATCCGCCAGCGAGTCTTCGACGACGCGTTTTTGAGCGCGTGGCACTCGAACAACATCTCACATTCGGTTGACGCTTCTATCGGGCAGTTCCCCAGACGAATCGGCAGCGTGAGTCTGTTCATCGCGCCGCCGCACGCGCAGTTCGTCTCCTTCAACCGCGTGGACGGAACCTTGCGGCTGAACGGCTGGGGGACGATCACCATCCGCCTCAACGCGTTCCCCTCAAGCCCGGAGAAAGCCGACGTCCAGTGGCAGGCGGACATTCTCATCACCCCCACGCCGAAGTTGTTCGGCCCTATCA
>JAIVGV010000185.1 GCA_020201365.1 Acidobacteriota bacterium | reverse complement strand
GACCCGCGCGACGCGCTCATCCTCCCCGAAAGTCATCGCGGCGCGCAGGCTTCGCTCAAGGCTCTGCGCGAGGGCGCGACGGTCGGAACCTCTAGCCTGCGCCGTCAGGCGCAGCTCAAACACCTGCGCCCTGACGTGGAGATCAAAGACCTGCGCGGGAACGTGGACACGCGCCTGCGCAAGCTCGACGCGGGCTGGTACGACGCCATCATCCTCGCCTCCGCAGGTCTGCGTCGCCTCGGCTTCGACGAACGAATCAGCGCGGCGATTGACACGCGCGAGATGCTCCCCGCCGTCGGTCAGGGCGCGCTGGGGCTAGAGACGCGCGCCGCGGACGAAGACGCGAACGCTCTCGTCTCGCTCCTCGAACACGCCGAGACGCGCGCCGCCTGCACAGCCGAGCGCGCGCTCCTCTTCGCGCTCGGCGGCGGCTGCCAAGTCCCCATCGCCGCGCACGCGACCGTCGCGGGCTCGCGCCTCCACCTCGAAGCGCTCGTCGCCGGACAGGGGCGCATCATCCGCGACTCGCTCGAAGACGCCACAGAGCACGCCGCGCGCGCCGGCGAACGACTCGCCGCGCGACTGCGCGAGCAAGGCGCCGACGACCTGCTCGCGGCGGTGATGGGCTGAAGCTCCGAACATAATCGTCCACCTCTGACGACTGCCTGATGCCCTCCGAAAATCAAACGGCTGACGCGCGACCGCTCGAAGGTCGCACCGTGATGATCACGCGCGCGCTGGCGCAGTCGGCGGAGTTGGCCGCCGAGCTCGGGTCATACGGCGCGCGCGTCGTCGCCTGCCCGACCATCGAGATCGTCGAGCCGGAAAGTTACGCCGCGCTCGATCAGGCGGTAGAAGACCTCTTCGGCTACGACTGGCTGGTGCTGACGAGCGCCAACGGCGTCGAGTTCTTCCTGCGCCGCCTCGCCAATCTTGGTCACGACGTTTCCGAACTGGACGATCTGCGCGTCTGCGCCATCGGCGCGGCGACCGCCGAGCGACTCGCCGGGGCGGGCGTCCACGTTGACGTCGTCCCGCAGGAGTCGCGCGCCGAGGGCGTCTTCGCCGCGCTCGAAAGTTATCTGGGCGGTCGCGACAAGTTCGACCGACTCAACTTCCTCATCCCCCGCGCCGCGGTCGCGCGCGACTACCTGCCGCGCGCGCTCGAAGAGGCTGGCGCGCGCGTGGACGTTGTTACCGCCTACCTGACCGTCCCGCCGCGCACGACCGACCGCGCCCGCGTCGAGGCGATGCTCGTCGGCGGCGGCGTGGACTGCGTCACCTTCACCAGCGCCTCGACCGTGCGCAACTTCGCGCAGCTCTTCGAGACGAGCGATCTCAGCCAGCTCCTCGCCGGGGTCAGCGTCGCCTGCATCGGCGACGTGACCGCGTCGGCAGCCGCGGAGTTCGGCTTGCGAGTCCACGTCAAACCCGTAGAGACGACGGCGCGCGCGCTCGCCCGCGCCGTCGCCGAACACTTCGCGCGCGGGCGCGTGTGATAGACTGCCCCGTATGGCTCAGGGGCGCGTGCTCGTGGTTGAGGACGATCCGCTCGTGCGCGAGAACGTGCGCGAGGCGCTCGCCGGCTGCGGCTTCGAGGCGGACGCCGCGCCCGACGGCGACGCGGCGCTCGCGCGCGTCGAAGAGTTTCGCCCGTCGGTCGTCGTCGCGGACGTGCTCATGCCCGGTCTCGACGGCATCGGTCTGCTGCGCGCGCTGCGCTCGCGCCACCCGGAGGTCGGCGTCATCCTGATGAGCGGCATGGGCACCATCGAGTCCGCGCTGCGCGCCGTGCGCGAGGAGGGCGCGCTCGACTTCTTCGAGAAGCCCTTCGACAACGCGAAACTCTGCGCGGCGGTCGCGCGCGCGGTCGGCGAGCACGACGCGCGTCGCGGCGACCCGCCAGCCGACGGCGCGCGCGAGTCGTTCGGCAAACTGATCGGCAGGTCGCCCGCGATGCAGCGCGTTTACACGCTCGTCGAGCAGGTCGCGCCGTCTTCCGCGTCCGTTTTGATCACGGGCGAGTCGGGCACGGGCAAGGAGATGGTCGCGCGCACGATCCACGACTTAAGCCCGCGCCGCGCCGCGGAGTTCGTCGCGATCAACTGCTCGGCGATTCCCGAAACGCTGATGGAGTCGGAGCTGTTCGGGCACGAACGCGGCGCGTTCACGGGCGCGGCTGGGCGGCGGCACGGCTGCTTCGAGCAGGCGAACGGCGGCACGCTGCTGCTCGACGAGATCGCCGAGATGCCGCCGCTCCTGCAGGCGAAACTTTTGCGCGTCCTCGAAGAGCGCACCGTGCGCCGCCTCGGAGGCTCGCAGGAGATTCCGGTGGACGTGCGCGTGCTCGCCGCGACTAACCGCGACCCGCACGAAGCCGTGCGCGACGGCGCGCTGCGCGAAGACCTGCTCTACCGCCTGAACGTCATCACCATCGAGCTCCCGCCGCTGCGCCGGCGCAAGGAGGACTTGCAGCTACTAGCCGAACACTTGACACGCGCGCTCGCCGAGCGCCACGACAGACCCGCGCGGCGTCTGAGCCGCGACGCGCTCGACGTGCTGCGCGCGCACCACTTCCCCGGCAACGTGCGGGAGCTTCGCAACGTCATCGAGCGCGCCGTCATCATCTGCTCCGGCGATCAGATCGAGCGCCACCACATCGCGCCCTACCCGCTCGACCAGCGCGCCCGCGCCCGCAGCGAGGACACCCTGACGCTCCCGGTCGGCACGCCGCTCGAAGAGGTCGAGCGCCGCATGATCCTGCGCACGCTTGAGAAGACCGACAACAACAAGACGCGCGCCGCCGAGCTCCTCCAGATCAGCCTCAAGACGCTTCACAACAAGCTGCGACAGTACCGAGAGCAAGGGCTGCTCAAAGACGATCCGCGACGCGCCGCCGCCCCGCCGCGCACGACGAGCCGCGACGACTGACGCTCGCCGCCCGCCGGCGCGCGGATGAAAGAAGGCGGGGCTTGCGAAATGTTCGCAAGCCCCGCCCCTTAGTCAGCGCTTCTCCGGCGGACTACTTCTTGCGCGAGCCGCCCTTCTTCGAGCCGCCCGAAGACTTCTTAGAACCGCCCTTCTTCGATCCCCCCTTCGTCCCGCCGCCGGACTTCTTCGTGCCGCCGCGACCGCCGCCCGAAGACTTCTTCGCGCCGCCGCGCGATGAGCCCGACGCGGCGCGCGCCGTGTCGGCGACAGCCTTCGTCGCGCTGCCCGCGGCGCGCGCGGTCGAGCGAGCCGCCTTCGACGCCGAGCCCGAAGCGCTGCGCGCTGAGCCGCCCGAAGAGCCGCCGGACTTGCGACCGCTGGAGCTGCGCCCGCGTGACGAGGACGCTCCGCCGGAGCCGCGAGCGCCGCTCGGTCGGATGATGTCCGCGGCGGTCGGGCTCACGCCCTCGACCGTGTTCGCGG
>JAIVGV010000488.1 GCA_020201365.1 Acidobacteriota bacterium | reverse complement strand
GCTTCGGCGGCGGGCGCGTCGCCTACAACGTGATCGACGCGCGGCAGTCGTACACGCAGGACGTGGTGCAGAAGGGCGCGGCGGCGGTCGCGGGCGCGGCGGCGCTTGAAAGGAGCGTGCACCTGAGCTACGAGATGGTCGCGCTCTCGCCCGCGGCGTGCGAGGAGCTGGGCGTCGAGCTGAGCGCGGAGGATCGCGCGCGCGCGCACGTCGAGATGAGCGGGCGGCGCGGGCTCGGGGTGAAGGCTGACGATCTCATCAACGCCATCGAGGCGAGCGCGCTGCGCGAGGTCGAGACGCGCCACCCGGAACTGTCGGACGACGAACGGCGCCAGACGGCGCACGCCATCGCCGTCGGCGCGCTGCGCTATTTCCTCTTGAAGTGGACGCGCAACACGCTCATCGCCTTCGACTTCAAGGAGGCGCTCTCGTTCGAGGGCGAGACGGGACCCTACTGCCAGTACGCGGCGGTGCGCGCCAACTCGATCTTCCGCAAGCTCGACGACGGTGCCCGCGCCGCCTCCGAGTCGTTCGTCGCGTCTGCGGCGACCGGCGAAAACGCGTCGGCACAAGTTCGGCAGGTCTTCGCGGGCGAGGGCGGCGACGAGCTGTGGTCGCTCGTCGCGCTCGCGTCGCGCCTTGACGACGTGATCGCGCAGTCGGCGCAGCAGGCTGAGCCCGCGCATCTGGCGAAATACGCCTTCACGCTGGCGCGCGCCTTCAACCTCTTCTACCACCGCCACCGCATCATCGCCGAGACGGACGCCGCGCGCCGCGCCGTGCTCGTCCAGATCGCCGCGCTCGTCCGCGACCGGCTGACCGACGCGCTCGCCACGCTCGGCATCAGCGTGCCGGAGCGGATGTAGAGCCGCGAGACTGTGAAGTTCGGTCGCACTTTGGCTGGCGTCGCGCCGTATATTAGTATGATGTTGGGAGTTTTCAGTTTTGAGTTTTCAGTTTTCAGCCGGGGGGTTGAATCTGAGAAGCGGCTCGGCTGAAAACTGAGAACCGAGAACTGAAAACTATCTTATGCTCATCGTAATGAAATCCGACGCGACGGAGCGCGAGATCGAAGACGTGCTCAGTATCGTCAAAGACCTCGGCTTCCGCGCGCACCCGCTGCCCGGCGCGACCCGTACAGCCATCGCCATCACCGGCAATCAGGGCGCGGTTGATCCGACGCACTTCGAGAACCTGCCCGGCGTCGCAGAGGCGATCCGCGTCACGAAGCCCTACAAGCTGATCACGCTCGACCTCAGACCTGAGAAGACGGTCGTGCGCGTCGGCGGCGACGCCGCAATCGGCGGCGAGGAGCTGGCGCTCATCGCGGGACCGTGCGCCGTCGAGAGCCGCGCGCAGGCGTTCGCCATCGCGGAGGCCGTCCGCCGCAGCGGCGCGCGCTTCTTCCGGGGCGGGGCGTTCAAGCCGCGCACGTCGCCGTATGCCTTCCAGGGCTTAGGCGAGGAGGGCTTGAAGATTCTCGCGGAGATTCGCGAGGCTTACGGCTTGAAGATCGTCACCGAAGCGCTCGACGACCACGGCGTGGACATGGTCGAGCGCTACGGCGACGTGATCCAGATCGGCGCGCGCAACATGCAGAACTTCTCGCTGCTGCGCCGCGCGGGTCGCTCACATTTGCCGATTCTTCTGAAGCGCGGACTCTCCGCCACGCTCGACGAGTGGCTGCTCGCCGCCGAGTACGTGATGGCGGAGGGCAACTACAACGTGATCCTGTGCGAGCGCGGCGTGCGCACCTTCGCGCAGCACACGCGCAACACCCTAGACCTCGCCGCGATCCCCGCCGTGCGCCGCATCTCGCACCTGCCCGTCGTCATTGATCCTTCGCACGGCACGGGGCACAACTACATGGTCGCGCCGCTCGCGCGCGCCGGAGTCGCCTGCGGCGCGGACGGTCTGATCATCGAAGTCCACGATCAGCCCGAGCGCGCTCTTTCCGACGGCGCGCAGGCTCTGACGCTCGAACAGTACGAGCAGCTCGTCGCAGAGGTGCGCGCCATCCACGAGGTGATCGCGCCCGCGACCGTCGGTTAGGGCGCGTTCGTCAGCGGGTCAAAGTTAAACGCGAGTCTCGCGCGCGTCTCAGCCGGCGCTCTGCGCTGTGGCTGACTGCAAGCGCCCGGCGCCCGCCTCGAGCAGGCGCTCGCCCGCCTTCCCAAACTCCCGCCGCAGTCGCTCGTTGCTCGTCGCCGCCGCAGCCTGCTCGAACCGCGCCGCCATCACGACGAGCTCGAACGCGCCGAGGTGGCCGTCCTCGCCGTGGCGCGGCGGGTGCGGCACGTGCCCCTGCCTGATCCGACCTGTCCCGCAGTCGTCTATGAAGCGCGAGAGGTAGCCGCCGATGATGATGATGGCGTGCGTGTTGCCCGCCTGCGCCATCGCGTCCGCCGTCTCCTGCATCAGCGTCGTGCGGTCAATCACCTCCTCAGCGAGCGCCTGCGCGTAGGCGGCGCGCCAGGGGTCTGGGACGGGACCGAAGACATCTCGCCAGACTAGAAGCTGCGCCTCCAAGATCGAGCGCAGGCTTTGCTCTGCGCGGCGGATGACGGGTCCCCAGGGGCCCGGCGGGTTGGAGTCGTCCGGGTTCGGGAAGGCTGACGAGCCCCCGAAGAGCGAGCGCAGCGCGTGGGCTGCGAGCGTGTACGAGGCGCGTGCCGGTTGGTCGGATTCCATCTTCTTTACTCCTTTCGGTCGGTAGTTGAGGTTTCGTTTGAGGCGCGAAGGGCGGCGCCTGTCCCCATGCCTAGAGCCGTTTTCGATCTCGGCGCGTGGAAACGATGAAGCATGAACGATGAACGATGAACTGAAAACAGTTTGCCTTCACTTCGTCGTTCCGCGTTCATCGCTCATCGTTTTTGAGAGTTGTTCGTCTCACCTGACTGGCGCGGCTTTGAGCGCCAAGCCCCAGGCGGCGGCGTAGTCGGCGACTGCCTCCTCAAACTTATTCCGCGTCACGTCGGCGTCGCCCTCCGTGAGCGTGGCGACGGCGCGCGCGAGCTGTGGCTGACTCGCGCCCGCGGACTGCGCGTCTGTGATGGCGGCGGCGGCGAGGCGGCGGTCAACTTCGAGCAGGCGGGCGATGTAGAAGCGAAGGGTGGCGGCGGGGATCGTCGCGCGGCTGTCCGACGCGAGTTCGTCAAAACGTTTGACGGCGTTCTTCGTCTGCTCGAAGACGGGCTGGCCGCCGCCGGTTTGCAGGCGCGCCGGGTCGAGCCACAGCGAGGGGTCGAGGGCGGCGGCGAGGCTGCGCGCGGCTTGGTCGAGCCGCAGGGCGTCGCGCTCGTCCGTGACGGACTGGCGCAGGGCGCGTAAAGAGTCGAGCGCGGACTGCAAGGCGGCTTGCGGCGGCTCGAGCGCGATGACGAACGGGCTGAGACTGCTGACGTTCGCGCTCCTGATCGGATCGGGCGGAGTGATGGGC
>JAIVGV010000487.1 GCA_020201365.1 Acidobacteriota bacterium | reverse complement strand
GCGCCAGGATGATGACCGCGCCGACGGCGGGCAGCCACGTGACGACGGAGAGCAGGTACGGAATGTTCATGGTCTCTTAGCGAACGAAGATTTCAGTAGAAGAATCCGAAAATGCCGCGCAGCATCGAAGCGAACTCATGACGTAAGAAGATCGTGACTACAACGGCAAGACCGATCACCATGAGTAGCGCGTAGTTGGCGGCGAAGCCCGTCTGCGCGGCGCGGAAAAGATTCGACATGACGCCGCGGATGAAGTAGGCGACGCCGTTGACGATGCCGTCCACCACTTTGAAGTCGAAGAGACCCGTGATGTTCGAGAGCCACCGAGTGAGCCACGCCGTGCCGTTGACGGCTCCGTCCACGCCGCGCGAGTCAACGAAATAGACGCCGCGCGACAAGTCCATCGTGCGCCGCGTGAAGAGCTTCGCGTAGAGCTCGTCCACCCAATACTTGTTGAAGCTCGCGCGGTAGAGCCCGCCGAGCCGCGCCGCCCACACGCCGGGCAGTCGCGGGTTCTTGATGTAGAAGAGCCAGCCGAGGAACATCCCCAGACCTGCGACGAGGAGCGAGATGATGATGAACACCCACTCGGCTAAATGGCTGCCCGGAACTTTATCTATTGCTTCGGCTAGGTTGAAGCCGGTATCACCGTAGGGCGAAGGCGCGGGTCCCGCTCCGGCAAACCTTTCATGGTTAGCTGTCGGTTCGTTTGAGGCGAGTTGATTCTCATGTCCTGATAACGGAGTCGTGCCCGGAAGCGTCGCGTGCTTTCCTTGCGCCTCCTCCATCTCCATCGTGAACTCGCCGCCGAACTGTCGTGTCATGGGATTCCAGACGACGGGATCGAGCCAGTTGACGATGTTGAGCTTGCCGCCGACTTCGCGCCCGCCGGTGAAAGCCGGGCTGATGCCGACGAAGCCGCCGATGACGGCGAGCGTGGCGAGGACGGCGAGCGGAACCCACATCGAGCGTGGCGACTCGTGCGGGACGTGGACGCCGTGACCGTGCGGCTCGCCGTGCAGGCGCTCGACGCCGCGCTCGTCCTCGTGCGCGTGCGGGACTGCGGCGTGCGGCTCGCCGACGTACTCGCCGGGCTCGTGGCGCGGTCGGTCTCCGGCGGATTCGAGGCGGGCGTCGTGCGGCTTGCCGAACTCGTCAACCCCGTGCGCGTGCGCTTCGTCCGCCTCGCCGCCGGCGTGCGCGTCTAAGAAACGCTCGCGCCCCCAGAAGGTCATCGCCATGAGGCGCGTCATATAGAACGCCGTGCAGGTGGCGGCGATGGTGGCGAGCAGCCAGAGGAGCCAACCGCCGCTGAAGTAGTTGGTCGAGACGGTGCGCCAGAGGATTTCGTCCTTCGACCAGAAGCCGCTGAAGGGGATGATGCCGCAGATGGCGAGCCAGCCCGCGAAGAACGTCCAGTAGGTCTTCGGCATGTAACGCCTGAGCCCGCCCATGCGCCTCATGTCCTGCTCGTGGTGCATCCCGTGTATGACGGAGCCCGCGCCGAGGAACATCAGCGCCTTAAAGAAGGCGTGCGTCATGACGTGGAAGATGCCGATGGAGAAAGCGCCGACGCCGCACGCGAGGAACATGAAGCCGAGCTGCGAGACGGTCGAGTAGGCTAAGACCTTCTTGATGTCGTTCTGCGTGATGCCGATGGTCGCGGCGAACAGCGCGGTCAAAGCGCCGACGAGCGCGACGACGAGCATCATCGCCTGCGAGTGCTGGAAGATGACGTTGCAGCGCGTCACCATGTAGAGCCCGGCGGTGACCATCGTCGCGGCGTGGATGAGCGCGGAGACGGGCGTCGGACCCGCCATCGCGTCGGGCAGCCAGACGTAGAGCGGGATCTGCGCGGACTTCCCGCACGCGCCGACGAAGAGCCCGAGGGCGATCCAGGTGAGCAAGCCCGACTCGCCGAGGCGTTCGATGGGGAACGCGCTCGCGGCGTTAAAGACGTTCGTGTACTGCGCCGAGCCGAAGGTGGCGATGATGCCGAAGACCGCGAGGGCGAAGCCGAAGTCGCCGATGCGGTTCGTGATGAAAGCCTTGCGCGAGGCGTCGCCAGCCTCCTTGCGGTCGAAGTAGTAACCGATGAGGAGGTACGAGCACAAGCCCACACCCTCCCAGCCGACGAACATCATCAGGAAGTTCGAGCCCATCACGAGGACGAGCATCGAGAACATGAAGAGACCGAGGTAGGCGAAGAAGCGGTAGAACCCTTTGTCGCCGTGCATGTAACCGGTGGCGAAGACGAAGATGCACAAGCCGACGCCGGTGACGATGAGGACGAAGACGGACGAGAGCGCGTCGAGCTGGTAGCTCCACTCGACGTCGAGCACCGCGCCGACGCCCCGCTTCGCGGGCTCTTCCGTCACACCTGCGAGAATTCCGAACGTTTCGCCCGGCTTTACCCCGCGACGCGCCGCCTCTTCGCGCGCGAGAGCATCGAGCTTCTTCGTCGTCTCAACCTGCGCGCGCGCTTCGTTCCCCTGCGTCAACTCGACCGCGCCGCCCGGAATCCACTTATAGACGAACGCGCCGTCCTGACTCGTGACGTAAGGCGCGGGGTAGATCGGGCGCGACGAGAAGCCGTAGCTGTACACCGCCGCGACGCCGATCAGGAAAGCGAGCGCGACCGAGCCGACCGCAATCGCGCCGATCAGTCGCTCCGAGAAGCGGAACTTGCGACCGAGCAAGCCGTTAATCGCAGCCCCGGCGAGCGGGAGGATGGGGATGAGCCAGATGAGTCGGTGCATAAGCGAGAATGCAGAATTCAGAATTCAGAGGTCAGAATAAAGGCAGTGTTTATTCTGACCTCTGAATTCTGAATTCTGTTTCCTGTCATTACCATTTCAGCAGATCGATCTTATCGAGAAAGATCGTCTCGCGGTTGCGGTAGAGCGCGATGACGATGCCGAGACCGATGGCGGCTTCCGCCGCGGCGACGACGATGATGAAGACGGTGAAGACCTGCCCGGCGACGGCGTTTTGGTTTCCCGTCAGTTGCAGGTAGCGCGAGAAGGCGACGAAGTTCAGGTTCGCCGCGTTCAGAATCAGCTCGACCGACATGAAGATGACGATGATGTTGCGTCTAGTCAGCACGCCCGCCACGCCGATCACGAACAGGATCGCGCCGACGACGAGGAACTTGGCGAGATCGGGGTGGACGATGCCGTTCACGATCTGCCCGCGCCAGCCGACGGGCGCGGTCACGTCCTGCAAGAGCGCGAGCGCGTTGATGAAATAGTTGCTCATAAGCTCGTCAACGGAATTTGATCGAACTGAAGTCGCTCGGCGCGCGCGGTGTCGCGTCTCGTCTCGCGATCTACCTGACGCCCCACTCCCAGATGCCGAACTGCGTCTTCTTGTCGAGCGCGTGCCCCGCCTGCTTGAGCGCGAGCGCGATCTGCCCGCGGTGGTGCGACTCGTGCGACACGAGGTAGCCG
>JAIVGV010000486.1 GCA_020201365.1 Acidobacteriota bacterium | reverse complement strand
CGCCCAGCCTCAGCGCGTGCGGGTCGTCGGCGAGACGCGCGAGGGCGGGCGCAAGGTGGCGGCGCTGCGGTGTGGATTAGTGCCGGCACCCGCCGCGCTTGACCGGAAGCCGGCCGGGGACGAAAGTGGCATACATGAAGCTTTATCCCGATTCGCTCGTCAACCTGGCGCTCGCGCTCTCTCTCTGGCTGTGCGTCGCATTCAGTTGTAATTCGACGCAGCCTGCAGAAGACCGGCGAGCCGACGAAGAGGTCGGCAAGTACGAGTCCTCGGAACTCGCCTACTGCGGCGAAAAGCTGCGCGCGGGTTATCTCGTCAAGGGCGGCGAGAAAATCCCCTTCGAATGTGACGAACCCAATTTCCGCCACCAGCGGCAGCCGCCGACGCCCGAAGAGAGGGCGCGCGGCGTTAACTGGAAATATGAGTCATGGTTCGAGCCGACGAGGTACCGGGTTGTTGAGGGGGGTAGGTGGTCGGCGTGGAAGGCCCCGCTGCCGGGGGAGAGGATGGGGCGCGCCACGTTAACTCTCGAAGCCGGGAGGTGGATCGTAAAACCGATCTCCGACGAGTTTATCAAAGCCGATTGCGCGGAGTTTAAGCAGATACCCGAGTAAGATTCCCGGGCCGCCGGAGATATCCCGTGCGGGCGCCGCCGGAAACATTCTCTTGCGCTCGGGTACGCCCGTGACTATGATGCGCGACCACTCAGGCACGGCCTCACGACCACGCCCCGCGCCGGTGAGAGAGGCACGTCAGGCGCGAGCCTCACGATCAAGGATCGTGAGATGAGAAGGGGCGGCGGGTCGCTCTGGGAAAACAGCCCGCCGCCCTTCGTCTTGATGCTCTTGACACGCGCGGCGCGCGGCGATAGTCTCCCGCCGCTCATCACGGAGCGCGCTCCTCGCCGACTCAGCACCCAGCCTCAAGGAGACTCCTCATGAGAAGGAAGAGCTTCGCCGCCGCCCTCTTTTAACTCTTGGTGCCATCATAGGGCGCGGGGGTCACGTTAGCGCCATCTAACTTTGAAGAAACAGACTCGCCGCTAGAGGAGAATAAAGACATGAACAGGTACGTGGCTGAACTGGTGGGCACCTTCGTGCTGGTTTTTGCCAGTTGTGGGAGCGCGGTGCTGGCCGGCGATAAGATCGGCTTCCTCGGCGTCTCTCTGGCTTTCGGACTGTCTCTGCTCGCCATGGTCTATGCCATCGGGCCTGTTTCGGGCTGCCACATCAACCCGGCCGTGACCGTCGGGATACTCCTGAGCAAGAAGATGAATGCCAGACACGCACCCGGTTATATCGTGGCTCAGGTTCTGGGCGCCGTCGCGGCTTCCGCACTTCTGTTGCTCATCGTCAAAGGCGCGCCGGGCGGCTACGATCCGTCCGCCGCCGGCTTCGCCGCGAACGGCTACGGCGACCACTCGCCGGGTCATTACAACCTGCTCTCGGCATTCTTGGTCGAAATAGTGTTGACCTTCTTTCTGGTGTTTACCGTGCTCGGCGCGACTGACATCAAAGCGCCGGTTGGCTTTGCCGGTATCGCCATCGGGCTGGTCCTCACGCTGATCCACCTGGTCGGTATTCCCGTGACCAACACCTCGGTCAACCCGGCGCGCAGTATTGGTCCGGCCATTTTCGTTGGCGGGTGGGCTTTGAGCCAGCTCTGGTTATTTATTATTGCTCCGTTGATGGGCGCGGCTGTTGCGTCGGCGGTTTACACGGCGACGCACAAGCCGGCGGCGGTGATTAGTGTCAAAGAAGCCGAACGGGCGCTGGAGAGCGAGCAGGCTGAGAGGCGATCTTAGCTTCGGACAACAATGATCGCGCTGCCGGAGTCGGACAAAGAGCTGCTGCGCGAGTGCGAGGTTGAGACCTTCCGCGCTTCGGGTCCCGGCGGGCAGCACGTCAATAAGACGGAGAGCGCGGTCAGGCTCAGGCACCTGCCGACCGGCGTCGTCGTGACCTGCCGGGAGGAGCGCAGCCAGCACGTCAATAAACTGATCTGCCTGCGGCGGCTGCGCGAGAAGATCGCCGAACTGAATCACCGCCCGGCAGAGCGCGTCCCCACCCGACGGACGCGCGGCGCGAAGGAGCGCACGCTGCGCGAGAAGGCGCGACGCTCGCGCGTCAAGCGCCTGCGCTCCAAGCCCGCCGCCGACGAATAGCGGCGGTCCGTCCCTGATGCACTGACCTCGTATTATCCCGCCCCGTTGAGGATTCAATTCCCACCGCTCTTGTGGGGACAGGCGCGCCGCCCTTACGTTTGCGATTGCCGGGATCGGTCTTCACCTCGCTGCTACGGAGTTCTGCCGCAGGGCGCGGCTTTTCACTCCCTAGTACGGAGTTCTGTCGCTGGGTGCGGCAGAATATGCGTTATGTCGCAGGTTATGCTGCTTATGCAGCTTAGTTTTGACATCCCTCGAGTAAGGATTAGGTTATGGACACGTTTCTTGGAATCCTTATTATCATTGTAGTAGCCGCAACAGGACTAGGTTTGCTAGTTGGCCTGCCCTATCTTGGCTATAGGAGTTCAGGTATCTCTGGTGCAATACAGGGCATTCTTATCGGCTGGCCGCTCTTGTATATTCTGGGAACTGTTATCGTACGAAAGTTCCTTCTTCCTATGTCTGACCAAGTAGTCAAGGCTCTGGAAGCAAACAAGAATTTAGGCGGGGTCGTTAGAGTCAGCCGCCGCCATAAGGGTAAATTTCACCAAGTTACCTTTCGTTGCCAGGGCTGTGGCAGCATCCAGAAAGTTACACAGACCATCAACGAAAACACTCTAATGTTCTGTCAATGTGGCTATCCGCATCGAGTTGTCTATAAGAGTTGGTTCAGACCTTAATTGTATCTTGAGATGCGGCATAACAACTCATTCAACGCGAGCGGAAATAGTGGGGCTTTCATCCGTGAGACTTGAAGGCTTGATACAATTCTTCCGCGCCCGGTCAATTCCAGCGTTAGACATCTGATGGCGACTGCTCAACAAATAAGAACTACGACTGTCGAATACTACGCGTCAGCTTTCCTGTGCCGCTATCCAGTACCGGCTTGCTTGAATAGCATCTCCTCAAGTTTTTCGGTCGCTGCCTGCTGCATCTCAGGCAGGACGTGGCTGTAAGTGTCCAGCGTTAGCACGACTGACGAGTGACCCAGCCGCTCGCTGGCGAGCTTCGGATTCTCGCCCGCCGAAAGCAGGAGCGTGGCGCAACTGTAGCGCAGATCGTAGAGCCGAAAATTTTTGCAGCTTTGCACGCTCCTCTAGAGGACGTGGGTTCGAGACCCACTAGCCGACCTCGAATGACGAATGGCGACCGCTTTAGCCGGTCGCCATTTTTGTCGCGCCTGAAAATTTAAGTGCCGCGCCTTCACCCCTCGACCGGATGCCCGGCGCTCACGTAAGCCGACGTGCCGCCCGCGACGTTGGAGAGCCTGGAGAAGCCGCGCGGGGCGAGCAGGCT
>JAIVGV010000184.1 GCA_020201365.1 Acidobacteriota bacterium | reverse complement strand
CCTTCGCCTCGTCGTCGCCCGGCGCTCTCCCGACGCGCGACGCGCGCACGCGCTCGACGAAGCGCCGCACCTCGTCCTTCAGGACGGCGTGTCGCAAGACGGGATGCTCGGTCGAGACGACGACGAACGTCGCGCCGTAGATCGTGTCGATGCGCGTCGTGAAGACCCGCACGCGCTCGTCCGAGTCCTTGATCGGAAAATCAACGAACGCGCCCTCGCTGCGACCGATCCAGTTGCGCTGCATCGTGAGCACGCGCTCGGGCCAGCCCCGTTCGATCTCGCGCATGTCGTCGAGCAATGCTTGCGCGTAGTCGGTCGTGCGGACGAACCACTGTTCCAGATCGCGCTTCTCGACGGGCGAGCCGCAGCGCCAGCAGACGCCGCCGGAGGACTGTTCGTTAGACAGAACCGTCTCTTCGTTCGGGCACCAGTTGACGGGCGAGTTCTTCCGGTAGATCAGACCGCGCTCCAACATCTTCAGGAAGAACCACTGATCCCACTTGTAGTATTCAGGCGTGTGCGCGGCGATCTCGCGCCGCCAGTCGAAGCTGACGCCGAGCCGCTTGAACTGCCCGCGCATCTTCTCGATGTTCGCCTCCGTCCAGTCGCGCGGCATCACGCCCCGCTTGATCGCCGCCTGCTCCGCGGGCTGACCGAAACTATCCCAGCCCATCGGGTGCAGCACGTTGAAGCCCTGCAAGCGCTTGAACCAGGAGAGCGCGTCGCCGATGGCGTAGTTGCGCACGTGCCCCATGTGCAGGAAGCCCGAAGGGTACGGCAGCATTTCGAGGCAGTAGAACTTCTCGCGCGCCGCTTCGGGCTCGACCTCGAAGGCGCCCGACTCAGCCCAGACGCGCTGCCACTTCTCCTCGATCTTTTCGGGGAAATATTTTTCGTCCATGACTCAAACCTTTCTCCTACCTTACACAACTTCCCGCCCGGCGCGCGAGTCTCGACGGCGCACCACACGCCGACGCTTTCGGCGCGTCGCTTTCAATCTCTTCTTGTCGCTTGGGAGTTTCGCCGCCCCGTTGCGAGCGCGCACGCTCAGAGCGCGCGGCGCAGGGACGGCACCGTAAGGAGGAGTTTCGTCGGTCGTGTGAACTGGCTCTGCATCTGACAACCACCTTCGACGAACGCGCACATCTTAACCCGGACGACGCGCTCGCTGTCAATGCCATGAGCCCGTCGCCGTGATTCGGCGCGCGGGGGCGAGCACTCAGGACGAGCGGCGTTTCATTCCAGACAGTCCTGCTTGCCGTCGTCGCCGCAGCGGAAGAGCGCGGGCGCGTTCTGCGCGGTGAACTCGCGGACGTTCTGCCAGACGCGCGTGTGCCCGTAAGCCTCTTTCGTCCAGCCGAGACGGCGTTTGTCGCGCCACACGCCCGTGAACGCCGCCTCCTCGCCCGACCCGCCGAGGTGGTAAGACTCGTGCAGCAGGACGACGGCGCGCTCCGTGTCGTCCGTCGGCTGCGTGAAGAAGTCCGGGTAGAGCGTGACCACTTCGAACGGGAAGTTCGTCGCGGCGTAAGCCTCGTGGTGACCGATCCAGCGGTTCCACCAGTTGTCGGTGACGCGGTAGCTCGCGAGGTGGCGCAGCGCGAACGTCCTGTCGCCGAGCCCCTTCGCTTCGAGCACGGCGATGGCGCGCTCGACGAGCTGCCGCTGCTCCGCCGAGGCTGGCTCGGACGTGAGGATGAGCGAAGCGTAAGCCGCGACCATAAACACCGCGACGAGCGCGAAGACGACCGCCGCGCGACGCAGCAGCCCGCCGCCCTTCGGCGAGTCCTCAACTTCTTCGCCCGACCCCCCGGCGCGCTCGCTCGACCGTTCGCGTTCGGGCGACGCCCCGCCCGCGAGCGCCGCGCCGCAGCGCTTGCACGCGCCAGCGTCCGCCCAGTTCACCATCCCGCAGCGCGGACACTTACGGCTGCTCATCGCCGTTCCCTTCGACGAACGATCTCAGGGTTGCGAGGTTGCGCTCGTCGTCGCCTTGAACGTCGAGCGGCGTCTCCAAGAGGAAGGCTGCTTCGCGGAGTTCCGGCGCGCGGGCGACGCGGCGCAGAGCCTGCGCGCCGATGTGTCCCTGTCCGATGTGCCAGTGGCGATCCACGCGAGAGTTGTAGTCGGCTTTCGAGTCGTTGAAGTGGACGGCACGGACGTTCGCCGCGCCGACGTTTCGCTCGACGGCTTCGATGGTCGCGGCGAAGCCGTCCTCGTCGCGCAGATCGTATCCGGCGGTGAAGGCGTGCGCCGTGTCGAGGCAGACGCCCAAGTGAAGCGCCGGGCACGCGCCGATGATGTCGCGCAGGTGCTCGAAGCGGTGACCGATGCACGCGCCCTGCCCCGCCGTGTTTTCGAGCAGCACGCGGAAGCCTCCGAGATCAATTCCCGCGCAAGCCTCGCGCAGGCTCTCCGCGCACGTGCGTATGCCGTCCGCCTCGCACGCACCCTTCGCGCTTCCGGGGTGCACGACGAGGTAGTCCGCGCCGAGCCTGACGCCGCGCTCGATCTCTTCGCGGAAGGAGGCGACGGACTTCTGGCGGATGGTCGCGTCCGCCGCCGCGAGGTTGATCAGGTAGTTCGCGTGGACGACGACCGGATCGATCCGCGTCTCGGCGCGCACGCGCTTGAAGTTCTCGATCTCGTCACCGGCGAGCGGGCGCGCGCTCCAGCCGCGCGGGTTGCGCGAGAAGATTTGCACGGCGTCGCACCGGAGCGCGTGCGCCTTGAGGAGCGCGTTCTGCAAGCCTCCCGCGATGGGCGCGTGGAGGCCGATGCGCGGGCGTCGCGGAGTCTCGGCGGGTTGCGGAATAGTCGTCACGATCAGAGTTTATTACCGTCGCGGGCGATGGTAAGTGGCACGCGATGAAGGACGCAAGGGGGCGTGGGAGGCGCGCGGCGCGCGTGCTTGCCAACCTTTCGCGGTTTCCTGTATCGTGCCGTTTAATCCGTCGCGCCAGAAGTTCAACACAGATTCTACAAACCGCCGCCGTATAATCAGGGTCGGGAGAAAAGGGTTCGCGCAAGTTCCGTTTTTGTGAGAACGACGAAGAAGGAGCACCTAAACAATGTTCGCAGACGACGCCTCATCGAAGAAGGACATCAAGACGCCGCGCATCGTGCAGGAGGTCTGGCACGACGGCGAGTTCATCGCGTGGGACGACGCGCGCGTGCACGTCATGTCGCACGTCCTCCACTACGGCTCGTCGGTCTTCGAGGGCATCCGCTGTTATAAGACGAAGCGCGGTCCCGCCGTCTTCCGCCTGCGCGAGCACATGCGTCGGCTCTTGAACTCGTCGAAGATTTACCGCATGGAGCACGGCATCTCGCTCGACACTTTGTGCGACGCGGCGGTGGAGTTGGTGCGTCGCAGCAAGTTCGAGCAGTGCTACATCCGACCGATCATCTTCAGAAGTCTCGACGAAGAGCACCCGGCGTTCGGCGTCAACCCGTTCCCGAACCC
>JAIVGV010000485.1 GCA_020201365.1 Acidobacteriota bacterium | reverse complement strand
GCCGACGTACTGCATGGAGACGAAGGCGTTGTTCTGCTCCGCCCCGCCCACCTGATCCGAGTCGGCGATGGCGCGCACGACTTGCGCGCGCGTGAGCGACCCGGCGTTGAGCGCGCCGATCAACTGCGCGCGCGTGAGCACGACCTTGTTGGCGTCCGAGTTGTCGTCGGGCGTCGCGGGGTTCGGCGTCCTGATCGAAGCTAACTGGTAGCGATCCATCAGGCGGTTGACGTAGGTGTCGTTCGACGTGCCGCCGTAAGTCGCCTGGAACTCGGCGCGGTTGACGAAAGCCGCGGCGTAGTCGGCGCGCTTCTGGAAGACCTCCTGCGAGGTCGAGCCGGAGAGGAAGCGCATGTCTGCGCTGATCTCGTTGTAGGACGGCTGGCGCGCGAAGGCGAGCCGGTAGAAGCGGTAGGCGTAGAAGCCCTTGAGTTGAAACTCGGTCGAGAGGAAGAAAGCCGAGGAGACGGTCGAGCGGTCGCAGCGCGCCGACGGGTCGGTCGGGACGGAGTTGTTCTGGTTCGGGCAGCCGTTGAGGATGCCCGTCCAGGTCGCGAAGCCTTCGGGGTCGGGCTCGCGGAAGAAGAAGTCGCGGTACTGCTGGCGCACGAAGAAGTCGACGGCGTCAATCGGGTTCAGCTCGACGCGATCCGTGTAGGGGTCAACCGCGAGCGCGCCCGCCAGGTACGCGCTCTCGCCCGCGGCGGTGCGCACGTGCAGGCTGTAGTCGCCGACCTTCGCGTTGTCGCGCACGGTCAGGTCGAAGCTCACGACCGGGTAGCCGAGCTGCGAGGCGAAGGCGGGCTCGCTCTGGAAGGTCGCCGCGTTGATCTGGAAGAAGGGCGAATCCACGGTGAAGTTCGCCGCCGGAATCTGGTCAACGCCGTTGCCGCCGACGTAGTAGCGGTAGGTCGTGCCCGGCACGAGCGGCATCGGTCCGCCGTGCATGATGCCGTTGAGCCCGTGCGTGCGCAGGTTGACCGCCGGCGGCGCGGTCAGGACGGAGAGGACGACGTTCGAGGTCGCGTTCGCCGCGACGGTCGTCGTCGTCGAGGACGACTGGAAGGGCGGACCCTGACCCAAATTCGCGTAGGGACCCTGCGGGCTCGTGATGTCGCCGGGGAAGACGGGCGCGTCGAGGTACTCGATGTTGACGCGGTAGGTGCCGGGCGGCACCTGGTCTATGCGGAAAGAGCCGTCCGAGCGCGTGATCGCGCTGCCGACGGCGCGCCCCGTCCCCGTGTTCTCCGCCCAGACGTGCGCGCCCGCGAACGGGTAGTTGGTCGCGCCCTGTATGGAGCCGACGTCGCGCGCGTTGCGCTGCCCGTAGATGGAGCGGATGCCGGCGAGATCGTCGTCGGAGAGCGTGCGCGGCGTGGTCTGCGTGAGCGTGAAGCCGGTGTTGGGATCGGAGAAGTTCTGCGCGATGCGCGGCGACATCGAGGCGCCGACGAGCGCCGAGTGGTTGAGCCCGAGGAAGTGCCCGATCTCGTGGACGAAGACCGCCTCCACGTCGTAGGTGCCGTTCGTCGCGTCGGTCGAGAAGGTCGTGCCGGGGTTGAGCGCGATGTCAGCCTCGACGATCCCGCCCGTCGCCGTGTCGAACGAGACGCGCGTGCGACCCAGCGGCTCGCCGCCCGAGGCGACGAAGCTGGCGTTGGCGGTCGAGACGCTGATCGTGTTGACGCCGTCGTTCGACGCCGGGATCGCGTCGGGCCCGCCCGTGACGACGTTGAAGGTGATGTTGGTCGCGTCCGACCAGCGCTGGAGCGCGCGGCGCACGGCGGCGTTCACGTCGCTGCCCGCCTTGAAGTTGGCGGGCGGCGCGGTGATCGAGGGCGCGAGCGTGACCGTGATCGTGTTCGACCCCCAGCGGATCGGGGTCGCGCCCGTGAACTGTTGCGTGTAGGGAAGCGCGCGCGGCGCAGCCGCGAGCAGCAGCAGTGCCGAGAGGCAGAGCGAAGTCAGTGCTCGACGCATACTAATACCCCTTGTCAGTTGTCTCGAGGAGAGTGTGGGGGCGTGCGCGACGAAGTTGAGGGGGGCTTGGAGGCTTTCGTCCGGCTACCGAGCCGACGGCGATCCGTCGCGACGGCGATCCAATTTATAGCAGTTCGGCTCGCCGGGCGGCAAGCCCCTCCGCCGTCGGCGCGGGATTTTTTAGGCGCGGCGGCGGGCGCGCTGCCCGCCGGCGGTGACGCCGTCGGCGACCGCCGCCGCGTCGTCGAAGGGCGCGGGCTCGGTCGTGCGGCGCGCGCCGCCGAGATCTGCCATCGCGACGACGACGAGCAGCACGGTGACGGCGGCGGTCGCGAGCACGTAGAGCAGCGCGACCTGCTCCTTGTAGATGAGCGTGATGACTATGCCCGCGACGACGGCGCTCCACGCGAGCGTGACGAGACGCCTGCGGGTGCGCGCGTTCGCGGCTTGGTTCTTGGGAGGCATAAGTTCTCAGACCCTTCCGTGTCGCGTCAGTAGAGGATGCGCAGCGGCGCGTTTGTGGCGATGCTGGTCGCGCTGCCGCGCGCCAGCCCGGCGACCGTCTTGAGCACCAGCGCGGTGCTCATGCCTTCCTTCGGCACCTCGACGATGTCATAGGGCCTGAGGTCGAAGTCCTTCGCCTTGTTCTGTCTGATCGCCTTGTAGTTGACCGTGATGATCTCCGCCTCGGACGTGCCCGGCTTGAGGCGGCGGACGATGATCTTCTCCTCGTTGGCGCCCTTCACGCCGCCGACCATCGCGATGACGCGCGAGAGCGTCATCCCGTCCTTCAGGTAGAGGCTCGTCGGCTGCGCGACGTTGCCGACGACGTAGATCGGCGAAGCCTCGGCGACGTAGATGATGTCGCCGTTGCGGATGTAGGGGTTCGCCTCCGCCCTGCCGAGCTTGAGATCGGAGACGTTGTAGATGCTGTACGGCAGGCCGAGATCGTCCGTCCCCGCGGGCGCGTGCGCCTCCGCCGCCGGGTCGGTCTCGCCGCACTGCGGAGGCTCGGTGTGCGTGATCTGGATCGTCCCGCTGTGCTGCTCCGTGACGCCGCCGCTGTCGGCGAGCAGTTCGAGCAGGCGCGCGGGGCGGCGCATGTCGTAAGCCTGATACTTGAGCACCGCGCCGTAGACGAGCGCCGGCTTGTGGCTGTGCTGCTCCTTGACGCGCAGGAAGACGCGCGGGTTCTTCAGAAACTTCGCGAGCGAGACGGTCAGCTCCTTGCGCAGCTCGTTGATCGTGCGGCACTGCGCCCTGCTTCTCGGCGGGCGTCGTCGGCGTCTGCGCCTGCTGCTTCGTCTCGGTCTTGACCTTCGGGGGTTGCTGCTGCTTGGCGGGCGTCTGCGCGACGACCGCGGCGCAGGCGGCGGCGAGTGCGAGTAAGACTTTCGCTGATCTCATAACTTCCAAATTCCTGTGAAACTCTTAAGGTGGCGGCGCGCGCGGGGCGACGGGGAGACGGCGCGCGATACTCTCCGATGCGCGTGCGGCGACCGCGGGCTGCCCGCCCCGTGCAACTTTTTCGCGCGCGGCGCGCGCCCCTCGTTGAAACGCCGAACGAGCGCCATTGTCGCACGCGGGGAGGCGCACGGGCAATCGCGCAGGGGCTCGACAGCGTCGCGCCCACCCCCCGCGCCGCCGCGTCGGCCCTTATTTCTCGCGGCGCTCTCGCTCGCCGTCGGCGGTGGCGACGCGGGCGCGCAGCATCTCGATCTCGCGGTTGATGCGCTCGGCGGCGGCGTCGCGCTCGGCGTCGCCCATCTCGGCGCGCGAGAGGTAGAAGAGCGCGTCGCGGTAGCGCGCGATGGCGCGACTGTAGCGACCGCGGAACGACGCGCGCTCGGCGAGTTCGACCCAGTGCGCCACTTTCACCGACGCGATGTAGTTCCGGACGGCGGTCGCCGAGTCGCGCAGCTCCGGCTCTTCCGGGTAGAGCTGCCGCGCCTCGCCGATCACGTCGAGCGCGCGCATGGCGGTCTCGATCCGCCCCGACACGCTCGCGCGCCGCTGCGCCTCGTGCGTCAAACGCTGCGCCTCGCCGCGCGCCCACGCGAGCAGGTGGTGGCGCTGCAACTCGCGCACGCGCTCCTGCCCGGCGCGCAGGGCGATGCGCACCTCCGTCGAAGTGTGCGAAGAGCGCGCCACGTCCTCCGTGTTGGAGAGGTACTGCTCGCAGAGCCGGTAGGCTTCGAGGTGCGCTTCGGGCGCGCGCGCCCCGGCTTCCTCAGCCGCCGCG
>JAIVGV010000484.1 GCA_020201365.1 Acidobacteriota bacterium | reverse complement strand
CGCCCGCGCCACGGCTACGAGATCAGCAAGCTCATCGAGACGCGCTCGGAGGGCGTCGTGCGCTTTAACGTCGCGTCGCTCTACCCGCTGCTCTACCGTCTCGAAGAGCGCGGCTGGATCAAGGGGCGCTGGGTGGAGCAGGCGGGGCAGCGCCGCCGCCGCTTCTACCGCCTGACGCCCGAAGGCAGGAAGGTGCTCGCCGCGCAGCGCGACACCTGGCGCGAGTTCGTCGCGGCGATCAACCGGACGCCGAGTTGAGAGAGGGCGGGCTGCTCGCGGAGGAGCTGCGGCGCGTCGAGCGACCGGCGCGGCGCGAGAGTGTCGTGCTCGGCGGGGGGAGGAGGACGAACGTGCTGGGTGATCTCGGACAGGACTTGCGCTTCGGCTTGCGCGTGTTGATGAAGCAGCCGGGCTTCACGGCGATCGCGGTCGTCGCGCTGGCGCTGGGCGTCGGCGCGAACAGCGCGATCTTCTCGGTCGTCAACACGGTCTTGCTGCGACCGCTGCCTTACCAAGACCCCGGGCGGCTCGTGCTGGTCTTCGAGGACAACACCAAACGCGGCTACCCGCGCGACACGCCCGCGCCCGCCAACTACTTTGACTGGCGCGATCAGAACAGGGTCTTCGAGGCGATGGCGGCGATGGCGGAGGTGAGCCTGAACCTGTCGGGCGACGGCGAGCCGGAACGCCTCGACGGGCACCGCGTCTCGGCGAGCCTCTTTCCGATCCTCGGCGTCAGCCCGCAGCTCGGTCGCTGGTTCTCGGCGGAAGAGGATCAGCCGGGCGCGGGTCGCGTCGTCGTCCTGAGCGACGCGCTGTGGCGGCGTCGCTTCGGCGGCGACCGCGGCATCGTCGGGAAGTCCATCACGCTCAACGGCGCGGGCTTTCAAGTCATCGGCGTCATGCCCGCGGGCTTCCAGTTCCCGTCGCGCGAGGATCAGTTCTGGATTCCGATTGCGTTCACGCAGCAGCAGGCGGCGCGGCGCGGCTCGCACTACCTCGACGTGGTCGCGCGGCTCAGAGACGGCGTGACGCTCGCACAGGCGCGCGCGGAGATGACGACTATCGCGGCGCGGCTCCAGCAGCAGTACCCGGAAGAGAACACGGACGTGGGCGCGGCGGTCGTGCCGCTGCAGGAACAGTTGGTCGGCAAAATCAAGCCGGCGCTGCTCGTGCTGCTCGGCGCGGTCGGCTTCGTCCTGCTCGTCGCGTGCGCCAACGTGGCGAACCTTCTCCTGGCGCGCGCGGCGGCGCGGCAGAAGGAGATCGCGACGCGCATCGCGCTCGGCGCGAGTCGGCTGCGGCTCGTGCGCCAGCTCCTGACCGAGAGCGTGCTGCTCGCGGCGGTGGGCGGCGGCGTCGGTCTGCTGCTCGCGGCGTGGGGCGTGCGCGCGCTCAAGGCTTTCATCCCCGACACGATCTCGCAGGCGAAAGAGATCGCGATTGACGTGCGCGTGCTCGTCTTCACGCTCCTCGTCTCGCTCCTGACGGGTCTCGTCTTCGGTCTCGCGCCCGCTTTGCAGGCGACGAGGTTCAACCTCAACGAGACGCTCAAAGAGGGCGGGCGCGACTCCGCTTCGGGCTCGCGCGGCAACCGCATACGGGCGGCGCTCGTCGTCGCGGAGGTGGCCATCTCGCTCGTCCTACTCGTCGGCGCGGGGCTTCTCGTCAACAGCTTCATGCGGCTGCGCGGCGTCGATCCGGGCTTCCGCCCCGCAAACCTTCTGACGATGCGCGTCGTGCCCTCGCCGCAGAAGTATCCCGATCTGGCGCGCCACACAGCCTTCTACACGGAACTCCTCCGGCGCGTCGAGGCGCTGCCCGGCGTGCGCTCCGCGTCGGTCGCGAGCCAGATACCGCTCATCGCGCAGGGCGACTCCGAGGGCTTACTCTTCGAGGGCCGCCCCGACCCGCCCGCGGGCGAGCCGAACATCGTCGCGACCAGAGTCGTCAGCCCGCACTACTTCGAGACCATGGGCATCCGGCTGCTGCGCGGTCGCGCCTTCACCGATCGGGACAGGGCTGACTCGCCCTCCGTCGCCGTCATCAGCGAGACGATGGCGCGTCGCTACTGGCCCGGCGAAGACCCACTGAACAAGCGTTTCAGCTTCGGGCGCGCGCGCACGGACGAGGACTGGGTGACGGTCGTCGGCGTGGCGAACGACGTGCGGCAGTTCGGGCTCGACGCGGAGGTGAAGCCGCAGGTCTATATCGCATACCCGCAGATCGACGGCTTCTACCCGCGCTACCTCATCGTCAGCACGAGCGTCGAGCCGCACGGCGTCGCCTCGGCGGTGCGCGGCGCGGTCTGGGAGGTGGATCGCGATCAGCCCGTCTCGGACGTCTTGACGATGGAGGAGGTGCTCGGCGAGTCAATCGCGCGGCAGCGCTTCTCGACGCTCCTGCTCGGCGTCTTCGCGGGCGTCGCGCTGCTGCTCGCGGCGGTGGGCATCTACGGCGTGATGAGCTACGCGGTGGCGCAGCGGACGCACGAGATCGGCATTCGCATGGCGCTCGGCGCGCAGACGCGCGACGTGCTCAAGCTCGCCGTCGGGCAGGGGCTGAAACTCGTCCTCGTCGGCGTCGCCATCGGCATCGTCGCCTCGCTCGCGCTGACGCGCCTGATGGCGAGCCTGCTCTACGGCGTCTCGGCGACCGACCCCGTGACCTTCGCCGCGATCACGCTCGTGCTCGTCGGCGTCGCCGCGCTCGCCAGCTACATCCCGGCGCGCCGCGCGACGAAAGTTGACCCGCTCGTCGCGCTGCGCTACGAGTAGCGGCGCCTCGCGCGCGACGAATCTGACGGGCGTCGGCTCACGCCGACTGTGGGGCGTTCATCCGCTCGAAGATCGCGTCGAGCTCGGAGCGTGAGGCGCGGCTCGCCTCGTCGGCGAAGCCGTAGGCGATCTCCGAGTCGCCCTCGCGCAGGCGCCCGAAGACGGAATCGGCGAACTCGTCGAGCGGCACGCCGAAGGTGTGGAGACCGACGCCGCCCAGATCTGTGTTCACGGCGGGCGGGATGATCTCGATAACTTCGATGGGCGTCGCGGCGAGCTGCCGCCGGAGCGAGAGCGTGAAGGAGCGCAGCGCCGCCTTCGTCGCGCAATAGACGGGCACGCGCGCGAGCGGCGAGAACGCCAGCCCCGACGTGACGTTGACGATCGCGGGCTCGCGCGCCGCGAGCAGGTGCGGCGCGAAGAGCATCGAGAGGTGCACGGGCGCGTCGAAGTTGATCGCGATCTCCTGCCGCGCGCGCCGCCAGTCTCCTCCGTCGCTGACGTCCAGCCGCTGCTGTACGCCAGCGTTGTTGACGAGCACATTCAGCGCGGGGAACTCACCCGTCGCCCACTCGAACAAAGCGACGCGTTCTGACTCCTCCGCCACGTCGCAGACGCGCGTGACGATCCCCGGGTGACTCTCTTCAACCTCCCGCAGCTTCTCCTCGCGCCGCCCGCAGACGACGACGCGGCTGCCCGCGCGCCGGAACCGCTCGGCGAGCGCCAGCCCGATCCCCGACGCCCCGCCCGTGATCAGAACCGTGTTCGATCCGAGATTCATTTTTCTCTCCGCCGTTCTTAGTGTAATCGTGCGGAGTGATTTTAGCGGAATCCGGGCGTAACGGAAGCCGAGGGCGGCTGCCGACTGTCGCCTTAGTGCGGGTTGTTATCGGCGGGCCTCATTGTGTCTTTCGCGTCATCAGTCAGCCGCGCGGCGTCGTGATCTCGAAG
>JAIVGV010000183.1 GCA_020201365.1 Acidobacteriota bacterium | reverse complement strand
TACAACGTGAGCGCCAACGCGCCGGGCTTCGCCGAGACGAAGCAGGAGGGCGTGAAAGTTGAGGACGGGAAGACCGCGACCGTCAACATACAGTTGCGCGTCGCGGCGGTCTCGGCGAGCGCCACCGTCACCGCGCCTAAAGGGGGCAAGCTCGGCGTCGGCGACGAGACCTACCAACTGCTGCGCAAACAGGCTTCGTCGTCAGCCGACTTCACGAACGTCGCCACCGTCAACAACGTCGTCCTCCGTCGCGACGCGGCGACGTTCACCCTGCGCAGCGGCGAGATTTATTTCCTCCCGCCCGTCGAGGATCGCACCGTCGGCGCGGTCTTCGTCGGCGACGGCGAGTTCCAGATGACGCCGCCCGTCGAGTGGGAGAAGCGGAGCCTCTCGATCTTCACGGGCGAGCCCTCGATCACCGAGCAGTTCACGAAGCTGACGCTGCGGTTCACGGACAAGACTTTCGAGGAGATCAAAGCGGCGCCCGGCGTCAAAATGTCTGCGGCGGGCGCGGACGCGCAGCGCGCGAAAGACATCTACCGCGACAACCAGACGCTTTTGCGCCGCGAGCTGCGCACGAACATGGAGCTGCGCACGCTCGTTGACCTGCACACGCCGGAGCGCCCCGGCTTCTTCGTCGCCTTCATCGGCGGCAAGCGCTTCGAGAAGCTCGTCTTCCAGCTCGACCCGTTGGGCATCCCCGAAGTCTCGCCCGAAGAGGTCTTCTTGGCGAGCTACGGCGAGACCGACGGCGGCATCTGGGCTGCCTTCCACCTCTCTGACGAGTACGGCAAGGGCACGGCTTCCTCCGACGAGGATCACCGCATCTACGACATCACGCGCCACGCGATTGACGGCGCGATCACCGGCACGAAGCTCACCGCCAACGACACCGTAACTTTGCGCGCGCTCCAGGCGGGCGCGCGCGTCCTGCCCTTCGATCTCTTCCCCTCCTTGCGCGTCTCGCGCGTGCGCGACGAGCAGGGGCGCGAGCTGCCCTTCGTGCAGGAGGACAAGGACAGGGACGCGGACTTCGGCGTCATCTACCCGGAGCCGCTCGAAGCCGGGAAGACCTACAAGCTCGTCGTCGAGTACGCGGGCGGCGACGCGCTCTCAGACCTCGGCGGCGGCAACTTCTACTTGGGTCCGCGCCTCACCTGGTACCCGAACAACTACGGCACGCAGTTCGGCGACCGCGCCGTCTTCGACATCACGATGCGCTTCCCCTCCGGCAAGACCTTCGTCGGCACGGGCGCGCCCGTCGCGCCGGACGGTCGCGAGGGCGACCTCGCCGTCGCCAAGTGGTCGAGCGGCGAGATGGAGCTGGCGGTCGCGGGCTTCAACTACGGTCGCTTCAAAAAGAAAGAGGTGATGGATCAGGACAGCGGCTACCAGATCGAGTTCTACGCCAACGAAGACCTGCCCGACTTCATGCAGCGCGCGGCGGACGTCGCCTCGATGGACACGACCCACATGGCGAACTCGGCCATCGCCGACGCCGAGAACTCGACGCGCATCTACAACGCCTACTTCGGCAGGCTCCCCTACAAGCGCCTCGCCATGACGCAGCAGCCCGCGGGCAACTTCGGTCAGGCGTGGCCCACGCTCGTCTACATGCCCTTCACGGCGTTCATGGACGAGACGCAGCGTTACATGGCGACCGGCGGCAACGTCCGCTTCGCGACCAACGAGTTCTTCCACTACGTCGCGCCGCACGAGATCGCGCACCAGTGGTGGGGGCACACGGTCGGCTGGAAGTCTTACCGCGATCAGTGGATGAGCGAGGGCTTCGCCGAGTTCTCCGCGTCGCTCTTCGCGCAACTCACGCGCGGGCAGGACAAGTTCAAAGACTTCTGGGACGAGCAGCGCGAGCGCATCCTCAACGCGCGCCCCGCCACGCGCGACCGCAAGCCCTACACGGTCGGCGCGGTCACGCAAGGCTATCGCCTGAGCAACGCGAAGACCGGCGCGGTCTACCAGTTCCTCGTCTACCCGAAGGGCGCGTTCATCCTGCACATGATCCGGCAGATGATGTTCGACTCGCGCAAGGGCGGCGACAAGCGGTTCATGGAGATGATGCAGGACTTCATCAAGACGAACTATAACAAGGACGTCTCGACCGAAGACTTCAAGCGCGCCGTCGAGCGGCACATGAGCGACGAGATGAACCTCGGCGGCGACGGTCGCATGGACTGGTTCTTCAACGAGTGGGTGTACGGCACGGAGATGCCGAGCTACCGCTTCGAGTACGCGTTGGACGGCAACACGATGACCGGGCGCATCACGCAGTCGGGCGTCTCCGACGGCTTCCGCATGCGCGTGCCCGTCTATCTGGATTTCGGCAAGGGCTGGGTGCGCTTAGGCGCGGCGGACATCACCGGCAACAGCACCGTCACGCTCCCCAACATCAAGCTCCCCGAAGCGCCCAAGAAAGCGGCGCTGTGCGCCTTCGACGACGTGCTCGCCTTGAACGTCGAGAACGTCAAGAAATAAAGGGCTGTTAGCCGTTAGCTGTTAGCCGTTAGCTCAAGCCGAAAGCCGGGAGCTAACGGCTAACAGCTAACGGCTAAACGCTCCTTCTCACTTGTCACGCCGCGCCCTTCCGGCTATGATTCGCGGGCGCAAGGGCAGCCTGCGGCGCGGAAGTCTTCCGGAGCCAGCCCTCTCGCCCAGCCGCCCCGTCACTCATTTCAAGACCGGCGCCGCGCGCCGGGGGCTCGCGCCGCGGCGTGACAGCCGAGCAAAACTTCCACTACGCCTTCGCCGCGAAGCGCCGAGGCGTCGCAAGAGGGATTTCCAGCGGAGGGTTAATCAAGATGTTCAGACCGGGAAGACCGAAGGACGAGCCGGAGCCGCAGCCGCAGCGGCAACAGCCGCCCGTCCAGCCCGCACAGACTAGCACGGCGAACGAGGACACGCAGCAGCGTTACCGCTCGCCCGAATCCACTTCAACAGGAGCGCGTGGGACAATGAGCAGCGAAATACAGCCGAACTCGGGGAAGGCCTACACGGAGTCTGACGCGCTGGCGCGCGACATCAAAGAGGGCACGCTCACAGGCTTCGTCGGCAACGGCACGAACATGACCGGCGAGGCGAACTTCAAGGGGATGCTGCGCGTTGACGGTCACCTTTCGGGGCGCGTCTCGTCGCAGGACGGGACTTTGATCCATGCAGACGCTGCGCGACGAGCAGGCGAAAGCCGAGTCGCGCGCCGCGACCTCCGCGACCGCGTCCTCCGCGACCGCGTCCTCGGCGGGAGCCTCCGGCACGTCGGGCGCGTCCTCTTCAACCGCGCCCTCTTCAACCGCGCCCGCGGCGTCGGGCGGCGACGGCAAGAGCGAAGCCGCGAAGACGGCGACCGGCGGCTCGCCGTCGGCTTCGTCGTCCGCCACTTCGGGCGCGACGGGCGGCGCCGCAAGCTCGACCGGCGCGCAGAAGTCAACGCCCGCGACGCCCTGACGAGGCGGCGCGCGCGAACCGGCGAAAACGATCCGACAAAAAGAGAGCGGCGTCAGGCGCTTCGTGCGCTGACGCCGCTCGCACTTTTTAGAAACTTCGATCTCAGAGTTTCGGCAAGCCCGAGCCCCGGATTCCCACGTCGCGTCCGCGCCGTCACTGCTTCGGCACGGACGCCTGCGCCATCGGCTTCCAGTCGCCCGACTGTATGAAGGCAGCCCAGTAGAACGGGTGGCTGCGGTCGCGCGCCCCGCCGCCGAGCTCCGCGCCGAGCCCGCGCTGCTGCGACGCGCCCGCGCCGCGCGCCGTGCCGCCTGCGATCATTTCGAGCTGCACTCGCCTGAGCGCCTCGCTCCGACCCGCGCCAGCCTGAAGCCTGCGGTAGTAGGCGATCATCAGAT
>JAIVGV010000483.1 GCA_020201365.1 Acidobacteriota bacterium | reverse complement strand
CGTAGAGGACGTGACCGGCGGCGAGTCGTCTGAGTCGGTTAGGCGAAGTGCGGTAGTCGCGGCGCGCGGCGATGCGTCGCTCTTCCGCTCCGACGAGGCGCGCGATCTCACGGACTACGGGGCGGAAGCCGAGCTTGCGGTAGAACCAGAACGCGCCGGACTCTATGCCTTCGTCGTTGCCGGAGCCGCCGAGCTGGTAGGGCTCGACGGAGAAGGTGTCCGTGCCGAGCAGTTGTTTGTAGAGCCGCAGCAGGCGCGCGTAAGTCCAGGCGGACTCGCCTTCGCGGAAGGTGTAAAAAAGATTGACGCCTACTTCAGTGCGCCCGAAGAGCGAGAGCCCTTCGTGGTAGCCGACCGGAAGGCCGTTCTTCACGAACATCCCGCAGTGGTACGCGAGCAGCGGGAGGCGGCGCGCGGGTGCGACGCCCCAGACGTAAATCTGCAAGCCGCGCCCGGCGTCCGCGCGAACGACCGTGCGCGGGTCGCCGTAGGTGAAGCCGTGCAGCTCGCGGAAGCGGACGCACATCGCGTCGCGCCCGCGGTCGAGCAGCGGCGCGCCTTCGTCGCGCGAAAGTTTCTCGACCGCGAGCGGCGGCGCATCTAGCTCGCGCGCGAGATGCACGTCGCGCCGTTCGAGGAGCGGCTGGCGGTGGAAGAAAATCTCTCGCGCGGGGAGTCGCGCGTGCGTGCGCGTGGCGCGTGACTCTTTGAGTTCCCAGCGCACCCAGAGCTTGAGCGGGTCGAACAGCTCCGTGCGAACCTTCTCCGAGACGGGGAGCGATTCGAAGCAGCGTATGAGCCAGCGGAGCGTCGCCTCGCCGCGCGGCGTGGCGGCGCGCAGCCAGTCGCGAAAAGGGGTGCGTATGTCAACGTAAACCTCCTCCTCGAAGAGCGGCATGAAGTGAGAGAAGACCGAGTGGAGGCGCGTGCCGTCGTCCTCTTCGTCCCAGACGAGGCGGACTTGCGAAGGGTGCGCGCGCGCGAGGTAGCGCACGATGTCGTAGCCGAAGATGACATCGAAGCCCGTGCCCGCGATGCCGGAGACTTCCGGCTGCTCCAGCGGGAACGTGTCCGCGCCGTCCGCGCGCAGCAGCGCGACGCGCCCGCTGAAAGTTTTGAGAATCTTTTCCGACGCGCGCAAGAGCGTCGCCGTCTGCGGGTAGGCGCGCAGGAAGAGGAGGGTTTCGTGGAAGCGTATGAGCGACGCGGCGTCGCGGAAGCGCCGGCGCGCGAGCTGCTTCAACAAGCTCGACAGTCGCGCGCGGGCGCGCGCGTCCCGCGTGGGGCGCTTCAACTCGTCGAGTTCGTCGAGCAGGCGTGCGAGAGAGTTTGCGGGCACGTTTTCGGTTTGCGCTGCGCGCGCGGGAGCGAGATCGAAACTATACGAAGCCGGGCGGCGTGTCTTTCATCTCCGACTCTTCGACGGTGTAGCCGCGTTCGGGCTCGTCGGCGTCGTAGGTGAGTCGGCATTCGAGCTTGCGCTGGAAGTCGCTGTAGGCGATGCGCAGCACGCCGCGCTCGACACGGTAGCCGTCCTCGCTCGTCGTCGAGCCCCAGCACGACTCGTAGCGCGCCGCGCGCGCCTCGACCAGACGCCAGTCCGGCGTGAGCTTCATCCAGACGAGATCGAACTCCTCGCCCGCGCCGCACTGGTGCATGTCCGGCTTGAGCTTCGAAGTGCCCCGCGCGTCGGCGAAGAGATAGACGAAATCCGGGCGGCGCGTGACGAAGAGCAGCTTGACGGCTTCGAGCCGCGCCGCGCTGAGCTTGTCGCCGAGATCGAGCGTGCGTGTGCGCCCGCCCGCCGTGAGCGCGATGCGCCGCCCGCGGGGGCGCAAGCGGACGGACTCTCTGCCCGCGGGCTTGCTCTTGTTCGGAGTGTTCGCGGACTGACGCTGCGCCCGCGCGGCGACGTGCGACGGCGCGAGCGCGAGGGCGAGCAGGACGGTGAAGAGAAGTTTTCTCATCGCGCGTTCGGTCGCATCGCGCGCCGGGCTGCGATCACAAAACTGCCGAGGATCGTGGCGGCTGAATCTCTCAAGCCTTCGCGCCCTGCTGCTTCTGCGCCAGCTCGCCGTTGAGCTTCAAGACTTCGAGGGCGATCTCGGCTGACTGGTAGAGGTCTTTCACGTCGAGCCACTCCTTGACGGTGTGGATGGCGCGCATCCCCGTGCCGAAGTTGGCGCACTCGATGCCGCGCTTGTTGAAGATGTTGGCGTCGCAGCCGCCGCCCGAAGAGACGGCTTCGACCTTCTGACCGAGCCGCGCCGCCGCCTGATAGACCAACTGCACGACGCGCGAGGACTCGGGCACGTCCATCGCGTAGTACTCGCGCGAGACGTTCGACTCGACGCGCCCCCTCGTCGTCACGCCCGCGACCGTCACCTCGTACTTCGCCGCCGCGTCTTCGAGGCACTTGACCATGTGCGCGGTCTGCGCTTCGAGCTTCGCGTCGTCGAGCGAGCGCGCCTCGCCCTTGAGCGTGACGAGGTTGGTGATGATGTTGGTCGCCTCGCCGCCTCTGATGACGCCGATGTTGGCGGTCGTCTCCTCGTCAATCCTGCCGAGCTTCATCGCCGCGATGGCTTCCGCCGCGATCTTGATGGCGGAGATGCCTTCTTCGGGCGCGACTCCGGCGTGAGATTCGAGACCGAAGATTTCGAACTCCATGTGGTTCGCCGAAGGTCCCTTCGTGAAGAGGAAGCCGGGATCGTCGGAGTCGAAGACGAGACCGTATTTCGATTCGAGTTTCGACACGTCAACGTGCTTCGCGCCGAGGAGTCCGACCTCCTCGCAGATCGAGAAGACGGCTTCGACCGGCGCGTACGGGACGTTCTGCTCTTGCAGGCAGCGGATCGTCTCGATGATGACGGCGCAGCCGGACTTGTCGTCGCCGCCCAAGACCGTCGTTCCGTCGGTGCGGATGATGTCGCCCTCAACTATCGGCTTGACGCCCTCGCCGGGGACGACCGTGTCCATGTGCGCGGACATCATGATCGTCTCGGCGCCGGGGATCGAGCCGGGGAAGCGCGCGATGACGTTGCCGGAGTTTCCGCCGACCTTGCTCCCGGCGTCGTCTATCTCGACCTGCGCGCCCATCTCCTCGCAGATCTGCTTGATGCGCTGCGCCACGTCGCGCTCCTTGCGCGAGATGCGTCAGCACGGCAGTGCCGTTCGTGACCGTCCGGCTGTTGGCGTTCGGCGGCAGGTTGTTGTTCGCCGTGTCAACGATGCCCTGTCGCCCCTGCGCGTTGCCGTTCCCGTTCGTGTTCGCGCCCGCGCGCGCGTTCCCGTTGTTGGCGTTGTTGTCGTTCGCGCCCGCCCCGCAAGCCGCGAGCGACGCCGCGAGCGCGGCGCACGCGAGAATCGCTGAAGCCCGTCTCATCTTCGTCCTCCTTAAACTTGAAGAGCCTTCCCGTCGAGCCGTGCCCTTAGCGATAGACGCTCTCGCCGCGATTCGTGCGGAACTCGTCGGCGAGGTAGTCAGCGTCCTCGTCCGAGCGCGCGTTGACGCCCATCAGGATGCCGCCCTCGCGCACGCCGCGGTCGTACTCCTTGGCGCGCTCCTCCGGGACGCCGTGCCCGACCAGCGCGCCGATGAGCCCGCCGGTGAGACCGCCCGCGCCCGCGCCGAGGAGCGCCGCGGCGAGCGGACCTGCGACGAGCAGGTTGAGTCCGGGGATGGCGAGTGTCGTGCCGATGGCGGCGAGCGCCGCGATGGTCGCGCCGGTGCCGGCGCCGATGGCCGCGCCCTTGCCCGCGTCCTCCCAAGCCTTGTCGCCGAGGTCTGTGTGCCCGGCGTTCTTGTCTTCGGCGAAGTATTTCTTGCGCGTGTCGTCCGACATCATCAGGTTGACGTCGTCCTTGCCGTAGCCGCGACCCGAGAGCGAGCCGTAAGCGCGCTCGGCGCTGTCC
>JAIVGV010000182.1 GCA_020201365.1 Acidobacteriota bacterium | reverse complement strand
GTGCAGGTCAACGAACTTGTCCACGACGCCGTCCGAGTCGCACGTGATGTCGCACAGCGTCGCGTAAGCCGTGGGCGGCTTGTTCAGCTTGTGGATGGGGACGATGGGGAAAAGTTGATCGAGCGCCCAGTGGTCGGGGGCGGAGCGGAAGACGGAGAAGTTGGCGAGGTACTTGGCGCGCGACAAGCGACGCAGATCGTCGAACTCCTCGGAGACGTACTCCGCCGCCTGCGCGAACTTGTCGGCGCGCTCGCAGACGTCCCAGAAGAGGACTTCGCCCTTCGCCCGATCTTCCAAAGAGATCAAGCCGAGGTTGAAGAGCGTGAACAGCTCGTCGCGGTGCTCCAGCGCGTCGTGGTAGTACTCGCGGTAGTTCTTCGGGCTGATCGCCTCGCGCAGTTCTCCTAACTCGATGACGACCTGCGGATCGTCGTCGTCGATCTCGATCGGCGTGATGTCTTCGACGACCGTCTCGATCTCCTCCTGAATGTTCGTCACCAGAATCGCGTGGTAGGCGCTCAGATACCGACCGGACTCTTGAATCACGGTCGGGTGCGGCACGTTCTCGTCCTCGCAGACCTGCTTGATCGTGTAGATCACGTCGTTGGCGAACTCCTGCGCGTTGTAGTTCGCCGAGGAGTCGAACGCGGTCTTCGAGCCGTCGTAATCAACCGCCATGCCGCCGCCGACGTCCAGCAGCTCGATGGGCACCTTCATCTGGTAAATCTTCGCATAGACGCGCGCCGCCTCCTTCATCGCGTTCTTGATGCGCTTGATGTCGGTGAGCTGCGAGCCGATGTGGAAGTGGAGGAGCTTCAGCATGTCAACGCGCCCCTCCTCGTGGAGTCGGCGGATGACTTCGAGAATCTCGGTCGTCGTCAGGCCGAACTTCGCCGCCTCGCCGCCCGACTTCTCCCAGCGACCCGACCCCTTCGAGTAGAGCTTGACGCGGATGCCGATCAACGGCAGGTCGCCCTCGCGCTCCTCCTCGTAGCGCTCGGCGAGGCGCAGCACGTGATCCAACTCTGACAGCTTCTCGATGACGATCACGACGCGCTTACCGGCGCGCGCGCCGACGAAGGCCAGCTCGATGAACTCCTCGTCCTTGAAGCCGTTCAGGACGAGCAAACTTTCTTCCGACTGTTCGAGCGCGAGCGCGGCGTAGAGCTCCGCCTTCGAACCGGCTTCGAGACCGAAGTCGTAGCGCGAGCCCTCGCGCAGGTACTCCTCGACGACCGCGCGCTGCTGGTTGACCTTCATCGGGTAGACGCACATGTGCGCGCCCTGGTACTCGAACTCGCGCATGGCGTTGCGGAAGGCGCGCTGGAGTTTCCTGATCTGCGCCGTGACGAGCTGCGGGAAGCGCAGCAGCACGGGCGTCTGGACGCCGCGCCGGGCGAGGTCGTCTATGATCTCTTTCACGTCGGCGGAGGCGGTGGTGTCGGTGTCCGACGGGTGGACGACGAGGTTCCCCTTGCGGTTGATGCTGAAGTAGCCAGCGCCCCAGTTCTCTATGCCGTAGGTCTCAAGCGTCTGTTCGATGGCGGTGGTCAACTTCCGATCTCTCGCCTCCCTCGGTCGGTTCGTGTGCGGATTTTCGTTCGCGCGTCGCCCTTCTCGCGCGCGCCACGTCGGCGGATGATTTCACGGGTGGAAAACTTAGAGGGGCAATGTAACAAAAAAACTTGGGTCGGTCTATAACTTTTTTCCGCACGCGCGGCGGAGCGACGGGCGTTTAAGCCACACGCGACAACGGTTTAGAACGCCGCGCGCGAGTGTCGCACGGCGCGCGTTGAGTCTTCCTCACGCGCGTGTCACATTCTTTTTTTTGTGAAACCTTGACAGACTCTCAGGCGCGTCTATAATGCGCCTTTTTTAGCGTCGTCTCGATCAGACATGACGCGAGCGCGCGGCACACACGCACAACACACCCTGCCGCCAAACCCCAGTCCGGCGGTTCACACCCACGACACTCTCAAAATCCAGCAGGAGACAACATGGACGCGAAAACGGTCTTGAAGTATTCCGAAGACCAGGGGGCGAAGTTTATCTCCGTGCGCTTCACCGATCTGGTCGGCGCATGGCACCACCTGACCTTCCCCATACACGAACTCGACGAAGGCTCCTTCGAGGACGGCTTCGGCTTCGACGCCTCTTCCTTGCGCGGCTGGGCTTCGATCCACGAGTCCGACATGCTGCTCGTGCCCGACCCGGTGCGCATGTGGATGGATCCGTTCTCCGAGGAGCCGACGCTCTGCCTCGTCGCCAACGCCGTCGACCCGATCACGAAAGAGGGCTACGGGCTCGACCCGCGCTCGGTCGCGCAGCGCGCCGAGAGCTACCTGAAGTTTACGGGCGTCGGCGACACCGTGTACTTCGGACCCGAAGCCGAGTTCTTCGTCTTCGACGGCGTGCGCTTCAACAACGATCAGAACGGCGCGGGCTACTCGATCGAGTCCGACGAGGGGCACTGGCTCTCGGGGCGCGAGTCGGACGACGAGCGCGGACCCAACCTCGGCTACCGCATCCGCGCCAAAGAGGGCTACGTCCCCGTGACGCCCGCCGACTCTCTGAGCGATCTGCGCTCCGAGATCGCCTTGACGCTCGAGCGCTGCGGCATCACGGTCGAGTGTCACCACCACGAGGTCGCGACCGCGGGCCAGTGCGAGATCGACTTCCGCTTCTCGACGATGCTCGGCACGGCTGACAACCTGCAACTCTTCAAGTACATCGTCCGCAACACCGCCTACCAGTACGGGAAGACCGCCACCTTCATGCCGAAGCCGATCTTCGGCGACAACGGATCGGGGATGCACTGCCACCAGTCCATCTGGAAGAGCGAGAAGCCGCTGTTTGCCGGAGACGGCTACGCCGGGCTCTCCGATCTCGCGCGCTACTACATCGGCGGACTCCTCAGGCACGCCGCCGCGATCGTCGCCTTCGCCGCGCCGACCACGAACAGCTACAAGCGGCTCGTCCCCGGCTTCGAGGCTCCGGTCAACCTCGCCTACTCGGCGCGCAACCGGTCGGCTGCGATCCGCATCCCGATGTTCTCCACGAACCCGAAGCTCAAGCGGCTCGAGTTCCGCCCGCCCGACCCCAGCTGCAACCCGTACCTCGCCTTCTCGGCGATGCTCATGGCGGGGCTCGACGGCATCCAGAACCGCCTCGATCCCGGCGAGCCGCTCGACAAGGACATCTACGACCTCTCGCCCGAACAACTCAAAGACGTGCCGTCACTCCCCGGCTCGCTCGACGAGTCGCTCAACGCGTTGGAGCGCGATCACGACTTCCTCTTGAAGGGCGACGTGTTCACGCCGCAGCTCATTGATCGCTGGATCACCTACAAGCGCGAGCGCGAGATCACGCCGCTCCGCATGCGCCCGCACCCGCTGGAGTTCGCGATGTACTACGACATCTAAAAAGCGGGGGATAGGGAAGAGAAAAAGATAGGGGGCTGGGGAAACCGATCTGGCTTTCCCCAGCCCCTATCCCCTGACC
>JAIVGV010000296.1 GCA_020201365.1 Acidobacteriota bacterium | reverse complement strand
CGGCGTCGAGCCGCGCGTAGCCGAGCGGGTTGAGTTCGTTGATGAAGGCGAGCGTGACGCCGTGATCCCTCATGCGTATGAGCTGCTCGACCGACGAGAGCTTGTAGCCCGCGGACTTCAGACCGCGCAGGTATTCGAGGCTGACGCCGTGCGTCGCGGTGCGGACGAACTCGTCGAGCGTGGGCTGCTCGTAGCCCTGCGCGCGCAGCTCGTCGAGGGAGGCGAGGCTCGCGTCCGCCATCGTCATCTCGAACTGCTGCTGCGCCGTCGGCGCGCCCATCCCGCGTCGTTGAAGCTCGGAGGCGAACGACGCGCTCGGCGCGAAGGTGAAGTGACCCGACCCGTTGCCTTCACGGAACCAGCCCTCGCAGTTGAGCGTGCCCGCGTCGCGCACGATGCGGAAGCTCACCTGCCCGCCGGTGGACGACATCGCCTGCGCGCGCGTCAAGCCTTGCAGGTCGCCCGCCGGGACGCTGCGCGTCGTATTGCTGTAGCCGTCCCACTCGCCCGCCGCGTCGCGGTTGATGCGCTTGTAGTGGTAGTTCAACGTGAGCGAGACCTTGTCGTCGCCGGTACGGAACTCGACGAGCCACTGACCCGTGAACTGCCGCGCGCCCGCGTCCTGCGTGTAGGTGGCGCGCGCGTGGTAGAGACACGCGCCGACGGCGAGCGCGACGAGCGGCAGCGCGAGCGCGACGGCGCGGCGGCGTAAGCGGGACGGAAGTGCGCGTGTCCGGTTTTGGGAATTCATCTCTCCTCCTGTGGAACGGTCGAGTCGGGTGCGTGCGCGGGCGCCCGTGTGTTTTCAGGGTTACAGCGTGGAGACGAGCCGCGCGCCTCTTTTGTTGCGGGGAACTTTGGCGCGCGGCGCGACGACATTACAATCGCCGTGCCATGCCGAGAAGGACGGGCGACAGGGGTGAGGCGACGGGCGGGCGGCTCAGCCGCTTCGCGCGCCGACTGCTGACAGAATGGCGCGCGCACGGGTTGCCGCGCACGAAGGTGCGCGTCGTCGTCGCCGCGTCGGGCGGGGCTGACTCGACGGCGCTCGTGCTCGCGCTCGACGAGTTGAGCAAGCGCGGGCTGCTCGCGGTCGAGTTGAAGATCGCCCACCTCGATCACGGGCTGCGCGGGCGCGCGGGCGCGGCGGACGCGCGCTGGGTCGCGCAGTTAGCACGCGGGTTGGGCTACGAGTTCGAGTCGGCGCGCGCGCGCGTCGGAAGTCGTGCGCGCGTGGCGCGGGACAACTTGGAGCAGGCGGCGCGGCGCGAGCGCTACGAGTTCCTGTCGCGCGTCGCACGCGGGTGGGGCGCGTCGTTGGTCGTGACGGGTCACACGCTCGACGATCAGGCGGAGACGGTGCTGCTGGCGCTCTTGCGCGGGAGCGGGGCGGTCGGCTTGGGCGGGATGAGGGCGGTGCGCGCGCTGCATGAAGATGCGCGTCCGGGGGCGGGCGAGGAGCCGCGCGTGTTGCTCGCGCGCCCGCTGCTCTCGTGGGCGCGGCGCGGGGAGACGAAAAGTTATTGTGTGGCGCGCGGCGTCGGGGCGCGCGAGGACGCGATGAACGAGGACGAGCGTTTCGCGCGCGTGCGCGTGCGGAGGCGTCTCGTCCCGCTGCTCGAGACGTTCAACCCGCGCGCGGTCGAGGCGCTCGCGCGCGCGGCGGGGCTGTTGCGCGACGACTCCGCCGCGCTCGACGCTCAGGCGGCGACGCTGCTGGCGCGCGCGGCTGAAGCGGGCACACAGCCGCCAGCCGCCGGGCGCGGCGCGGCGGACGCGAACTGCGCGGCGTTGCGCGTCGCCGTGTTTGCCGGCGAGCCGTCGGCGGTGCGTCGGCGCGCGCTGCGTCTGTGGCTCGCGCGCTGTCGCGGCGATCTGCGCCGCGTGGAGTTGGCGCACGTCGTCGCGGTCGAGAAGTTGATCGAGGGCGAGCGGGGCGGGCGCGTGGCGGAGCTACCGGGCGGCGGGCGCGTGGAGCGGCGCGGGCGCTGGATTCTCTTTCGCGGAGGGGAGGGCGCGCGTCGCGTTCCCGCTTCAGGGTCGTCGCGTTTTCGCTAATCGTGACGGCGGGGAGACCTGGGTCGCGGCGGGGAATCGGAGGTTTACGGTGCGTCTCGCGGCGCGTCGCGCGCGGGAGCGCAACTTGCAGGGCGGCGTGGGCATCTCAACGTCTGCCCGAAAACCGGGGCGTTTGGCGCGTCGCGGGCGGGTTCCGCGGGGTCTGGGGAGTGATTTGGCGCGGTAGCGACAAAGTGAGCCGAAATAGGTTATCATCGGCGGCGGAGGCTTGAAGGATTTGAGTTCTACGGCAAGACAGATCGTTTTTTGGGTGCTCATCCTGTTGGGCGCGGTGCTGCTCTACAAGGCTTTCTCGAACAGCCAGGGCGGACCCGAAAAGACTGACGTGGGCTCGCTCTCGGCGCGCGTGCAGCGCGGCGAGATCGCGAAGCTGACGATCAAGCCCAACGAGGTGCTCGCGCAGACGACCGACGGCAAGCAGTTGCGCGCCGAGTCCGCCAACCCCTACTACCAGAGCAAGCTGATGGAGGAGGCGGCGAAGGTCGATCCGAACACGAACAAGCAGAAGGCCGTCGTCGAGGATCAGTCTTCGTCGAACGGCGTTGTGTGGGGCGCGCTGCTGACGTGGGCGCCGCTGCTGCTGATCATGGGCATCTGGATTTTCATGCTCCGGCAGATGCAGGCGGGCGGCAACAAGGCACTTAGTTTCGGCAAGTCGCGCGCGAAGCTGCTGAACAACCAGCAGAAGCGCGTCACGTTCAAGGACGTGGCGGGCGTTGACGAGGCGAAGGAAGAGCTGCAGGAGATCATCGAGTTCCTCAAAGAGCCGCAGAAGTTCCAGAAGCTCGGCGGGCGCATCCCGAAGGGCGTTCTCCTGGTGGGTCCTCCGGGCACGGGCAAGACTCTCTTGGCGCGCGCCGTCGCGGGCGAGGCGAACGTGCCGTTCTTCTCGATCTCGGGTTCCGACTTCGTCGAGATGTTCGTCGGCGTCGGCGCGTCGCGCGTGCGCGATCTCTTCGAGCAGGGGAAGAAGAACGCGCCGTGCATCATCTTCATTGACGAGATCGACGCGGTGGGTCGCCACCGCGGCGCAGGCCTCGGCGGCGGTCACGACGAGCGCGAGCAGACCTTGAACCAGTTGCTCGTCGAGATGGACGGCTTCGAGTCGAACGACGGCGTGATCATCATGGCTTCGACGAACCGACCGGACGTGCTCGATCCGGCTTTGCTCAGACCGGGACGTTTTGATCGTCGCGTCGTCGTGCCGCGCCCCGACGTGCGCGGGCGCGAGGGCATCCTCAAAGTCCACACGCGCAAGATTCCGCTCGGCGAGGACGTTGACATCATGGTCATCGCGCGCGGCACGCCCGGCTTTACGGGCGCAGACCTCGCGAACCTCGTCAACGAGGCGGCTCTGAACGCGGCGCGCTACAACAAGAAGACCGTCTTGATGGGCGACTTCGAGCTGGCGAAGGACAAGGTGCTCATGGGCGCGGAGCGCAAGAGCATGGTCATCACCAACGAGGAGAAGCGCACGACCGCCTACCACGAGGCGGGGCACACGCTCGTCGGCTTGAAAGTGCCGAACGCCGATCCCGTCCACAAGGTGACGATCATCCCGCGCGGCATGGCGCTCGGCGTCACGCAGCAACTCCCCGAAGGCGACCGCCACAACTTCACGAAGGAGTACCTGCTCGGACAGATCGCCATCCTCATGGGCGGACGCATCGCCGAGGAGACTTTCCTGGGGAGCATCACGACCGGCGCGGCGAACGACATCGAGCGCGCCACGGAACTCGCGCGCGCGATGGTCTGCGAGTACGGCATGAGCGATCTCGGACCGCTCACCTTCGGCAAGAAGGAGGAGCAGATCTTCCTGGGGCGCGAGATCGCGCAGCACCGCGACTTCTCCGAGGACACGGCGATCAAGATCGATCAGCAGGTCAAGTACATCGTCAACGAGCAGTACGAGCGTGCGCGCAACATCATCGAAGAGAACCGCGACACGATGGTGCGCCTCTCCGAGACGCTCCTTGAGCGCGAGACCCTCGACGGCGTGCTGATCCGCCGCATCGTCGCCGGGCTCCCGCTCGACGACGACTCGACGCCCACGCCCGGCGACGGCGAGCCGCGCCCGCAGCTCAAAGAGCCCACGACCAGCCCGCTCAAGCCGATCCTCCCGCCCATCACCGGACCGGCGACGGCATAACTTTCGGGTCTATCGAGTGACGGGAAAGAGCAGGCGGGGATTCCCCCGCCTGCTCTTTTTTTCGCGCGTAAACAATAGCGCGCCGCAAGGGCGCGCGCGCAGCCGCGCGAGGCGAAGGGAAGTGTTGTCAATACAGGCGAAAAAAGTGTTGACAATAATTGAGCAACAAATTATTGTGCGTCCGCTTCGTCTTCGTCCGGTTTCGCAGCTCGACAGGTTCTCTGCTGTCGCCCGTTCTCATTCGCGCAAACACTTCCTGCGGCATGTCAGTCGCTCACTAACGCGGCTGCGGTGAGCGATCAAACTAGACCGCGCGTTTGGCTCCAACAAGCTTTCGATCTCACGCAGGAGACTCGTCATCTTCACGCCACTCTGCACAGACCCGGCTACTCTACGATCAGGCGAGCGATGTTCGCGTCGCGGCGGCGCACCTAACGAGACTTCGTGCGACAAAGACTCTGCGAAAGGACTAGAGCGATGAAGAAACTAACACGTCAGGCGCTCCTCGTCGGGGCGGCGATCTGGCTGGCGGCGGGCGGCGTCGTCAGCGCGCAGCAGCCGGGCTCGGGCATCAACGAACTCAAAAGGCAGATTCAGGTGTTGGTGAGGGCCGAGTCCGATCCGGCGACGCCCGACGACCTGAGGGAGAGGAACCGCGGCTACCTGCAGGAGCGCCGTGAGAAGCTCTACTCTCTCCTCAAGAAGAGGCAGACCGCGCTCCAACGCTACCAGGCGTCCGTCGGCTCCGCGCTGAGCGCCGACGAGAACCGCGTGATCGAAGCCGAACTCCAGCAGATCGATGAGAGCCTGCGCGGGCTCGAAGGCGAGGTGCAGACCGCGAAGCCCGCGGGCGATGTCGCTGCCGCTTCGGCGGCGACGCCTGTGGAGGTCGTCAGCACGAAACCGGCGGTCGCCATCCCCGCCGCGTTCGAGTCACTGCCGATGCTCGACGCGCTCGCGGCGGGGAGGACTCGGAGGGCTGCTGTCGTGCCCGCCGCCGCACAACGCGTGACTTGCCCTATCACCATCAGCGACCCCGATCCCTCCATGTACTCGGTGGACAGAAATCCGTTTCGCCTGCGCAATCTGGCGAACTTTGGCGTGAAGGTGACAATCACGCCCCCCGCCGGCAGTACGTTAGACGACTGCGATTTGAAGAAATTCCTGATCATAACGATGAACACCAGTCTCAATGGCTCGTCCAAGGGCACGTCCCGGACGCTGAGTTCCGAACAGCCGTGGAAGGATCGACTGGCTGAACAGGAATTGGACGTGAAATTCGGCGAAGGCGACAACGCCGTCGTCGTCAAAGACGCCGACGACAACAACAACAGCTCCAGAGTCCTGTACATAAGGTGTACCGGGGATAATTGCGGCAAAGGCAGCGGCGGCGACGAGAAGAAGTCCTCCCCGCTGACCGCTTTCTCGCGCGGCATCGTCGGCGTTGATCGCACGGGCGCCAGTTCGGCGGACGCCGAGCAGAAGTTTCTTCTGGAGTTCAATCTGAGGGCGCCGCTGGCTTACATCGGCAACAGGCAGGATCACTTCAGTCTGGACGACGACATTAACTCCCGCGTCTGGGCGTGGTTCAACCCGCGCATCACGAGCCTCGCCCAGCAGGCGGGAGTCGCCGCCAGCGATCTCACTTCCGCCGGATCGTTCTTCAGCCCGATCACGGGAGGCAAGATCGCTGACATCTCGCAAGCCCTTGAGTTCCTCGGCGGCTTCGAGATCGCCCTACTCAAACCGAGGCATATGAGGGCTATCCCGTCAGGATTCGAAAAAACTCACGCGCGCTTCGGGCTCTCGTTCGTCCTCGGGGGCGGCGTCATCACGCCGTTCTCGACGCAGAAGACGCAGCAGATCTTCAAAGTCAACTCGACGATCACGGATCGCTTCCCGGATGCGAAGGGCAAGGACTTTATCGCCTTCGTCTCGCAAGACAGGAGCCGCTTCTTCCGCCAGTATTACGGCGGGCTCAGGCTCTCGACGTTCTACTACGATGTCAAGGATAACGGCGACGAGAAGGCTGCCAACCGCTTCCCCGGCACCTTCGACCTGACGTTCGGGCAGAACGAGGCGGTGACGGGCGGATGCCTGTGCGGCGGCGTCATGCGGCTCGAAGGCTTCTACCCGTTGCCTTACGCCCCTTCGTTCTACGTCTTCGGCACGTCGCTGACCAAGCTCAGCAAGGCTAAGGTGAGCAACTCGCTCATCCTCCAGCCGCCCGATTCCGGCACCGTCGTCTCGATCACATCCGACAAGGTGTTCATCCAGCCGATCACGCCGTCCGACCGTGACATGTACCGGCTCGGCGTTGGCGTCGATCTCATCCAGCTCTTCAAGAAGAAGGAAGACACTAAGAAGCAGTAGGAGTCGGCGCAGGGAAACCGCATCTTCGCGCGGGGCGTCGCGCGCCACGAGTAGGCGCGCGACGCCCCGCGCGATTTAAGCCACGCTTGGGTCTCTCGCACGCGCGCGAGCTGCGGCTTCGGCTATCACCCCGGCGCGGGCGGCGCTCTCGAAGCCCGCGCCGGACACGACATTTCACCTCGATGAGAAGCCCATTCTTTATCGCCGCGCTGTGGCTATCATTTTCGCCGCACGGTTTCACGCACGCCCGTTTGCTAAGCTCACACACGCCCGTCGGCTTCAACCTGAGCGGTCGCGCCAACGTTTCCACGGACGGCGCACAACTCGCGATGAAAAAACGGCAGCCGTGCGCCGACGCGAGATCTCGCGCCGGCGTGGGGTCGGCAGACGCAATCGCCCGGGACGCGCCGCGCGCCGTCCGGATCGAGAGGCTGCAGGTTCGCATCGTCACGAGCCGCAAGCGCGGCGCGGGCACAGACAACGCCGTGTACTTCGACATCGGCCCGCTCGCCTGGAAGCTGAACAAGCCGCACCACGACGACTTCGAGCGCGGCTCGCGCGACACCTACGAGCTGCCGCTCGGCTGCGCCGACCTGACGACCGACGACATCCTCTGGGTGCGCCTTCAGAAGAAGGGACTGTTCGGCGTCCTCGGCACGCGCGACGGCCTGACGGGCGCGTGGGAGACGGAGAGCCTCCAACTGATAGTGAACGGGCGCGAGGAACCGCGATTCAACTTAGTAGTCGGCGTGTCGCTCAACTCGCGCTGCTGGATGTGGAAGGCAGAGTTAGTTCGGTTCAAGCCCGATACGGACGAGGAGCGCTTCCTGCGCTCGCTACGCCTCAACATAAACCGGAAGCTCTCTTGGCTCGACAAGGCGAGCGCCCTCGTGACGACGCCGCTATTTAAAGAGCGCGGCATCTCGGGCTGGCTGCCGCAGCCGCAGCCCGGCATGTGCGAGTGCTGCGCGCCGTCGTTGCGGTGCGCCAGCCCGCTCCCACGAACATGCGCCACGGGCGTCGTCGTCCAGTCAGGCAGGTCGTCGGACGGGCTGGCGACGATTGACTTGAGGGCGGAAGAAGTTGAATTCTGTCCCGGTGGGACGCAGCCGTGCGCGCCCGCAATCCCGTTAGACGAGGCGCACGGCATACGTCAGCCCCGCTTCCTGCGGATCGAGTATCGCTACGGCGGCGCGCGCGTGCCGCGCGATGGCGACCGTGTGCGAATCTGCGGCGAGGTCTGGTGGGACACAGACCGTGAAGGCTGGTACGAGCTACACGCGCGTGGCTCTTCCGACGTGAGGTTCTTGAATGAGCCGCGAACGCAGTGAGCCCCCGCGAGCCAGTTAACGAGTGACGATTACGCCCAACCGCAGCCCGGCGCGGCTCGCACGCGAATGGAAACTGCCGCAGCACCCTCTGATGCTCGGCGGGCGCACGCTCGTGATGGGCGTCATCAACCTGACGCCGGACAGCTTCAGCGACGGCGGGCGCTGGTTCACGCGCGAGCGCGCGTCGGATCACGCCGAGCGGATGATCGAGAACGGCGTCGATCTCATAGACATCGGCGGGGAGTCAACGCGACCGGGCGCGGGCGCGGTCTCGGAGGAGGAGGAGATGCGCCGCGTCCAGAAATATCTGGACGTGACGATCAAGCTCCACCCGCAGGTGCCCTACTCGATAGACACGACGAAGGCGGCGGTCGCGCGCGTCGCCCTGGACGCGGGCGTCGAGATCGTGAACGACATTTCGGGTCTGCGCTTCGAGCCGAAGCTCGCGGAGGTCGCGGCGCGCCACGAGGCGGGCTTGATTCTCATGCACTCGCGCGGCACGTTCGAGACGATGCACAAGCAGGAGCCGGTCGCGGACATCGTCGCGGAGGTCGCGCGAGGGTGGCGCGAGAGCGTCGAAGCGGCGGAGCGGGGCGGCGTCGGGCGCGGGATGATCGTGCTCGATCCGGGCGTGGGTTTCAGCAAGACGCAGGAGCAGAACGTCGAGCTGATCGCGAAGCTCGGCGCGCTGGCGCGCGAGTTTCCGGAGTTCCCGCTGCTCGTCGGCACGTCGCGCAAGTCTTTCATCGGCAGCCTGCTCGGCGGCGCGCCCGTCAACAAGCGCGTGCACGGCACGATGGCGAGCGTGGCGGCGGCGATCTTGAACGGCGCGCAGATCGTCCGCGTCCACGACGTGCGCGCCGGGGTCGAGACGGCGCGCGTGGTCGACGCGATCAAACGCGCGGCGCGCGGCGATACGGGCGCGGCGGCGTGACGGCTCGCCGCGCGTCTGTTTGACTTGTGCGGCGCGCGGGTCGTATCGTGCGCCTTCGCCGCCGTGTCGAGACTACGTCGCGGCGTCCGAGTCGTCTGGGGGAGAATGCGAATGAGTCTTAGCCGGAGGATCGTGCGCGCCGGGGCGGTCGTCGCGCTCGCGCTCGTCGCGTCGGGCTGGCGCGGGTGCGGCGGGTACGAGGCGGTGACGAAGGGCGGTCTGCCGAAGCAGATCAAGACGGTCGCCGTGCCGCCCTTTCAGAATCAGGCGCTGCGCTACAAGATCGAGTCGCGCTTCACGGGGGCGGTGATGCAGGAGTTGATACGGCGCGGTCACGGCTTGCGCGTGCAGCCGGAGCGCGAGGGCGCGGACGCGGTCGTGGACGGCGTGATCCGCAACTTCTACTTCTCCGGCGTGCTGCTCGACCGCAACGGGCGGGCGCGAATTTTTGAAGTGACGATTACCGGCGCCGTCACCGTGCGCGACCAGACGACGAACCGCGTGCTCTACGACAACCAGAACTACGTCTATCGCGGCGAGTTCGAGTTCACCTCAGACCCGCGCTCGTTCTTCAACGAGGAAGACCCGGCGGTCGAGCGCCTCTCGCGCAAGTTCGCCGAGGACTTGGTCTCGACACTCGTCAACGGCTTCGGCGTCAACGAGAAGAAGTGAGGCGCGGCGAAAGCGACTAGACCCCGAACGCCACGGACGATGGGCACGACGAGCGTCAAAGGCTTGGAGCAGCAGCTCTCGCGCGGCGAGGTCGCGCCGCTCTACCTGCTCTTCGGGGCGGAGGAGTACCTGCGCGACGAGGCTGCGCGGCGCGTCTCAGACGTCGCGCTCGGCGACGCGGCGATGCGCGAGTTCAACGACGCGACCTTCAGCCTCGCGTCAGCGGACGTGCAGCAGGCGATTGCGTCCGCCGAGCAGTTGCCGTTGATGGCGCGCCGCCGCGTCGTGCGGATAACGGACTTCTCGAAGCTGACGGAGGAGGGCGAGTCGGCGCTCGGGCGCTACGTCGCGCGCCCGGCTGAGACTTCGGTCGTCGTCTTCGTCGCGGACGATCTCGACAAGCGGCGCAAGCTGAGCAAGACGCTGTTGGACGCCTGCGTGAGCGTGGGGTTCCCGGCGATGACGGACGACGAGGCGGCGGCGTGGGCGCGGGAGCGTCTGCGCGCGCTGCAGGCTGACGCGGAGCCGCGCGCGCTGCGGCAGATCGTCGCGCTCGCGGGCACGGGCGCGCGCCGACTCTCGAACGAACTTGATAAGCTCGCGACCGCCGCGCTGCCTTCGGGTCGGATCACGATGGAGCTGGTCGAAGCGCTCGTGCGCCGCTCGCGCGAGCACTCGAACTTCGAGCTGACGGATCACCTCGTCGCGCGCGACCGCAGGCGCTCGCTCGCGACGCTGCGCCGTCTGCTGGACGACGGCACAGAGCCCGTCATGCTCATCGGGTTGCTGTCGAGCAGCTACCACAAGCTGGCACTCGCCAAGTCGCTGATGGCTCAGGGCGCGCCCACCACGGAGGTCAACCGCCTCGCGCCTTACAACTTCGAGGCGCGCAAGAAGTTTCTCGAACTCGCGCGCCGCACCGACGCGCGCGCGCTCGCGCGCCAGATCGAGCGCATCGCCGCGGCGGACGTCGCCATCAAGACCTCGCTCGGCGGCGGCGGCGAGCGCGGCTCGCACCTCCAGCTCGAAATGCTCGTCTGCGAGCTGACGGGCTGAAGCAGTGGGCACGAAGAAGCGGCGGGGCGGATCGTCTGAGGATCCGCCCCGCCGCTTCGCGTTCGACGATTGAGTCTTCTTACTTCGCGCCCGCGCCGTTGACGCGCGCGGTGAGTCGCGACTTGTAGCGCGCCGCCGCGTTGCGGTGGAGCACGCCCTTGTTGACGGCTTTGTCTATGGTCGAGACGGTCTGCGCGTAGGTCTCCGGCAGGTTCTTGCCGCCCTCTTCGAGCGCCGCGCGCAGGCGCTTGATCTCGGTGCGGAGGCGGCTGCGGTTGCCGCGGTTGATCTCGCGGCGCTTCTCGTTCTGGCGCATCCGCTTCTCGGCTGACTTGTGATTCGGCATCCTCTTGAAACTCCGTACAAAACTTGATTCGTCGTCGGTTCTCACCGCGACGCGCGCCACAGTCGTCAATCCGGGCGCCATCGCAAAGGGCAAAGTATAGGTGCCGAAAAACCGTGTGTCAAGGCGCGTCCGCGGGCGTACCGAGGGGGTTTCGTTGACAGTGTGTCGTGCGTGTAGTAGCGTTTTCGCCGAAAGATGGCACAGCAGTTTTCCCGCACCCACGCGCCCTCCGCCGAACCTGCGGCGCAACGTCTTCACCCCCGGCAAGGAGATAGCCCGCGCCCTTGAAAAAGATCGAGCTGCCGCCCAGAGGGATCGAGACGCTCTTCGGCGTCCACGATCAGAACATCAAACATTTGGAGTCGCTCTTGGACGTGCGCGTCAACGCGCGCGGTCAGGACCTGACCGTTGACGGCGACCCGGAGGACGTGGCGACCGTCGAGCGGATACTCGAAGACTTCGCCGCGCTCTTCGCCGAGGGCAAGACCTTCACCGACAAAGAACTCCGCGAAGCCTTCGCACAGATCGCCGAAGACCGCGCGTATTCCTTGCGCGACTACTTCACCAAAGCGCGCTTCAACCCGTCGGGCAAAAAGCAGGTCGCGCCCAAGTCCGCCACCCAGCGCCGCTACATCGAGGCGATACAGAACAACGACTGCGTGTTCGGCATAGGTCCAGCCGGAACTGGAAAAACCTATTTGGCGGTCGCAATGGCTGTGCAGGCGCTCGTGCAGAAGCAGGTGAGCCGCATCGTGCTCGCGCGCCCGGCGGTCGAGGCTGGCGAGCGTCTGGGGTTTCTGCCCGGCGACCTGCAAGAGAAGGTTGACCCGTACCTGCGTCCGCTCTACGACGCGCTCTTCGATCTGATGGACGCCGAGCGCGTGACGAAGCTTTTGGAGAAGCGCGTCATCGAGGTCGCGCCGCTGGCTTTCATGCGCGGAAGAACCCTGGCGGATGCGTTCATCATCCTGGACGAGGCGCAGAACACGACGGGCGAGCAGATGAAGATGGCGCTGACGCGCATCGGCTTCGGCTCGAAGGCGGTCGTCACGGGCGACGTGACGCAGATCGATCTCCCGGCGGGCAAGCGCAGCGGGCTCGTCGAAGCCGAGCGCGTGCTCTCGAAGGTCGAGGGCATCGAGTTCATCTACTTCACCGAGCGCGATGTCGTGCGCCACCGCCTCGTCCAGATGATCGTCCGCGCCTACGAAGAGCACGCGAGCAAGAGCAATCTCTGAGTGACAAGTGACGGGTGACGAGTGAAGCTGTTTCCGCTTGTCTGGCTTGTCACCTGCCACTTTTCACTATGATCGAAGTGGTGAACAGGCAGCGTCGCGTGGCGGTTGACGCGGGGCGCTGGCGTCGTTTGGGCGAGCGCGCGCTGAAGATGATCGGCGTGTGGGAGGCGGGCGCGACCGTGGTTTTCGTCTCCGACCGGCGGATGCGCGAGCTGAACCGCCGCTGGCGCGGGAAGCGCGGGACGACCGACGTGCTGTCGTTCCCGGCGGGCGCGGCGGAGGTCGGCGTGAAGGAGCCGGGCGCGTCGCTCGGCGACGTGGTGATCTCGGTCGAGCAGGCTGAGCGGCAGGCGGCGGAGAACGGTCTCACGCTCGACGAAGAGATGGCGCAGCTCATCCTCCACGGGCTGCTGCACCTGTGCGGCTACGACCACGAGACCGACGCGGGCGAGATGAACGCGGTGGAGCTGCGGCTGCGGCGGCGGCTTGGAATATCACCGCGTCGATCCTCGTCCTCGTCGTCGCGATCTCGGTTCTCTCGACCTCGATCATCTTCCGCTCCTTCGAGCCGACGCGCGACATCACGCGCGCGAGCTTCCTCGTCGTCGGCGTCGTCGCGGGCGTCGTGTTGGGAAGCGTCTGCCGGCTGCTCATCCCGCGGCTCGTCGCGTCGCGCAAGCCCGAGGCGACGCTGCGCCGACTGCTGCCCGTCTTGCGTCCGTTCTATCGCCCGCTGTCGCTCGTCGCGTTCGCGTGGGTCGGCAAGTCTGAGCGCGAGCGGCGGGCGGAGCAGTTGGAGGAGAGCGGCGCGGAGGGCGAGGAGGAGACGGACGACGACGACATACAGGCGCTGATCGACGTGGGCGAGGAGGAGGGCATCATCGAGGAGGAGCAGGGCGAGCTGATCCACTCGGTCATCGAGTTCGGCGACACGCGCGTCAACGAGGTGATGACGCCGCGCACCGAGATCGTCGCCGTGCCCGTCTCGGCGACCGTGCGCGAGGTGCGCGACGCGATGGTCGAGTCGAAGTATTCGCGCCTGCCGGTCTTCCGCGAGCAGATTGATACGGTCGAGGGGATCGTTTACGTGCGCGACATCATGCAGTGCTGGGCGGAGGGGCGCGAAAGCGATCCGATCCAGACGCTCGTGCGCCCGACCTACTTCGTGCCCGCGACGAAGCCCGTGGCGGAGCTGCTGCGCGAGATGCAGAAGGCGCACGCGCAGCTCGCGATGGTGATCGACGAGTACGGCGGAGTCGCTGGCTTGGTGACGGTCGAGGACATCCTCGAAGAGCTGGTCGGCGAGATCGAGGACGAGGACACGGCTGCCGAAGAGGTCGTCGAGATCGTCCCCGCGGGCGACGGCTCCTACGAGGTGCTCGGCTCGACCGAGGTCGGCAAGATCGAGCGGCTGTTTGATTTTGAAATTGAGGACGACGACTTCACGACCATCGCCGGTCTCGTCGTCAACGAACTCGGACAAGTCCCGCGACCGGGCACGCGGCTGACGTTCCGCGGGCTCGACGTTGAAGTCCTCGAATCCGACGAGCGGCGCATCGGTCGGCTGCGACTGCGGCGCGCGCCGGAGCACGGCGAAGCGGCTGCGGCTGAGTAGCAGACAGATTGTCGTCGAATGGTCTCGGAGGCGAGATATACTGACCCCGTTCTGATCTGTTGCCGATAGGAAAAAGCGATGGCTAATTTGCTGGACAGAATCACGATCAACCCTGAGCAGTGCGGCGGTCGCCCGTGCATTCGCGGGATGCGTATCCGCGTGATTGACGTTCTCGATCTCTTCGCCGCCGGGCTGAGTTCCGAGCAAATATTGGAAGAGATGCCCGATCTTGAGCCGGAAGATTTACAAGCCGCATTGCAGTACGCCGTGCGACTGAAATAGACGCTAAAACGTCGCGCCATGACGCAGTACAAATATACTGCTTATTTCGAGAATGAAGTCTTGCGAAAGCGCCCGTACCTGAAGAAGGAGTGGTGCGTCCGTGTAATTGAGAATCCCATCCGCGTCGAAGTTCAGGGTGATGCCCGTGTGAGATTTTGGGGGAGGGTCAAAGAATTTCACAATCTCGTTTTCAGGGTTGTAACTTTAGCCGACAGGGTTACAATACATAACGCATTCCCAGACAGAGGATTTAAGAGATGAGAATCAACTATTACCCGGACACAGATTCGCTCTACATTGACTTGTCTTCCAAGCCGAGCGTGGACAGCCGCGAGGTGTCGGACGGAGTTGTTTTAGATTATGACGAGAGCGGGCATCTGGTCGGGATTGACATAGACGAAGCGAGCAAGAAGCTTGAGATGCGAGAGCTGATCCTGAGCAAACTGCCTGCGGAAGTAAAACAGGTCGCGTAAGGCGACGCCGGACAAGTCATTCGAGCCGACCGCCCCGTAGCATGGCTTCCAACATGCTTCTCTCCGGTCGGCATTTTCGCGGGCGGCGACTTAATGAGTCCGACAAGCGGCGCATCGCTCGGCTGCGACTGCGGCGCGCCCGGAGCACGGCGAAGCGGCTGCGGCTGAGTAGCAGACAGATTGTCGTCGAATGGTCTCGGAGGCGAGATATACTGACTCCGCATTATAAGAGAACCATGGACGAGAAACTAAACCATGTGATAAAGCGCCTGAATCTGATTCGTAGAATCAATCAGATGTTTCTGATCCTTACACTTCTGTTGTTTCTACTAATGATTTTCCTTACGCCAGAGACACGCGCAACATATTCTGCGAGTAGGGTGAGAGACAACATTGAAAAATCCTCAATGAGTGAAGAGTTAAAAACAAGCTCCAACGGTTGGCTGAACAATATTAACCACACTCAGGAGGCGACTCGTGACTTCATTCAGTTGTACGTGCTGTTCACCCTAGGAACAGTCATTCTATGCATTATTAATGCACGCTTGACACTTAAGACAATAAAACAATTAACACGCGAATAACATGGTGAAGAAGAAGCAGAGCAAGTACCTGTCGGGTCGCCTCATCGATCCGCGACCGATCACGGCGGAGATCGCGCTCGCAGACCTCGTTGACGAGACGTTCCTCGCCTACAACGCGGCGCGGCTGCGCGAGGCGTGCCAGCTCTTCGCGCGCAAGATGCTTGAGCCGGACGTGACCGTCGGTCTCTCGATCACGGGCGCGCTCACGCCAGCGGGGCTCGGTATCTCCGCGCTCATCCCTTTAATCCGCGCGGGCTTCGTGGACTGGATCATCACGACGGGCGCGAACCTCTACCACGACACGCACTTCGGCATCGGGCTCGCGCTCCACCAAGGGAACGCGCAGACTTCAGACATCACGCTCCGCGAGGAAGAGGTCGTCCGCATCTACGACATCTTCTTCGACTACTCCGTGCTGCTCGACACGGACGCCTTCTTCCGGCGCGTCATCGAGGGCGAGG
>JAIVGV010000482.1 GCA_020201365.1 Acidobacteriota bacterium | reverse complement strand
GCGTGCGGGGCGGCTCGGGCCTCGGCGCGGAGCCGGGCGCGCCGCGACGGATGACTCCGAGATGAGGCGCGTTCAACTGTGATGGCTCGTCGGCGGCGACCACTCGCCGCGCGAAAACCTCGCGCCCGATTCTGGCGTCGCCGCCCGTCGCCTCAGCGCGAGCCCTCGCGCGGCGGCCACCTCTGGCTCCCCCCCTGGCTTCTCCCTTGACCCGCGTAGCGGTTCCGCGACGAGTTCGAGCCCCCGGGGCGCGGCGGGATCGGGCGCGCCTCGGGCAAGCTCGCCATGTTCTCGAAGGGCGGGACCGCGCCCTTCTTCATGTTGCGGTACCAAGCCTCGTAGTTGCGCACGCGCCGCTTCGCCTGCTTGCGCCTGAGGTTCATCTCGTGCGCGACGTGGTTGATGCGCTCGGTACGATCCTTCTTCGCGTCGAAAGGGTCTCCGGGCGCAGACAGATAGATTCTGTAGGCGCGAATCCACTCCTCTATGACTTCGGGCGTCGCCTGCACCCCTCTTAGTTCCGGCATTCTTTTTCCGTCCCCTCCAAACGGTCTGAGTCTTCTCTGGTTCGTGGCTTCAGAAAGCGGCGGCGAGGAGGGCTTCCCTTCTGCTCCGAACGGTTCCAGCGTCGCGGGAGTCCGCGCCGGTTGAGGCGGCGCGGACTCCCCGCGTCTCAATTATGCGCGCCCGGGTCGGGGCGTCTCAATACCTCGGCGTGACGCCGAGGTTGTAGAAGATGAACGAGTAGATGTCCGCCGACTGCTCGATGGCTTTCGTCGTGCTCGACGCGCCGTGACCGGAGTTCGTGTCAATGCGTATGAGCACGGGGTTGTCCCCGGCTTGCGCGTGCTGCACGGCGGCGGCGTACTTGAACGAGTGACCGGGCACGACGCGGTCGTCGTGATCGGCGGTCGTGATCAAGACGGCAGGGTACTTCGCGCCCTCGCGGACGTTGTGCACGGGCGAGTAGGCGCGTAGCGCCTTGAACTCAGCCTCGTCCGCTTCGGAAGAGCCGTAGTCGGCGATCCAGTACTTGCCGCCGGTGAACCTCTGGAAGCGCAGCATGTCCATCACGCCCGCCTGCTGGATGACGACCTTGAAGAGATCGGGTCGCTGGTTGGCGACCGCGCCGACCAGCAGCCCCCCGTTCGAGACGCCGTGGATGGCGAGGCGGCTGGGGTTCGTGTACTTGTTCGCGATCAGGTACTCGGCGGCGGCGATGAAGTCGTCAAACACGTTCTGCTTCTTGAGCTTCGTGCCCGCCTCGTGCCACTTCTCGCCGTACTCGCCGCCGCCGCGCATGTTCGCCGACGCATAGACGACGCCCTGTTCGAGCAGCGCGAGCCTGAGCGCGCTGAAGGAGGGCGACGTGGTGATGTTGAAGCCGCCGTAGCCGTAGAGCACGGTCGGGTTGTTGCCGTCGAGCTTCAAGCCCTTCTTGTAGGTGACGAACATCGGCACGCGCGTGCCGTCCTTCGAGTTGTAGAAGACCTGCTTGACCTCATAATCCGAAGGGTTGAAGTCGGGAATGGTCGGCGCGCGGAAGACCGTGGACTTACGCGTCGCGATGTCGTAGCGGAAGATCGTCGGCGGGTAGTTGAACGAGTTGAAGGTGTAGAAGATGACCTTGTCGTCGCGGTTGCCGCCGAAGCCGCCCGCCGCGCCGAGACCGGGGAGCTGAATCTCGTTCTCAAGTTTGCCGTTGAGATCGTAAACGTAGGCGTGCGTCGTCACGTCCTTCAGGTAGGTGACGAAGAGCTTGCCGCCCGCCGTGCCCGCGCCCTGAATCGGCTCGGGCTTTTCGGGGATGACTTCCTTCCAGTTCGCCTCCGCCGGGTTCTTCAGATCTATGAGGACGACGCGGTAGTTCGGCGCGTTGTGGTTGGTCTGGACGAGGAACTTGTCGCCGACGTTGTCTATGACGGCGTACTCGTCGTCGCCCACCTCCGGGATGATCGGCTTCCAGGACTTGTCGCCGCTCTTGGCGTCGCGGTAGAAGATGGCGTCGCCCTTCTTGCCCTTCGCGTTGTCGTTGATGTCGAGGATGGCGTAGCGCTCGTCCTCGGTCGTCGAGATGCTGTGGAAGCGCTGCGGGTTCGCCTTGTCCTCGTAAACCAGCTCGTCGCTGTCCTGCGTCGCGCCGATCTTGTGGTAGTAAACCTTGTGCCCGCCCAAGCCGCCGAGCAGTTCCTTGCCCTGCTGCGGCGCGTCGAAGCGGCTGTAGTAGAAGCCGTCGCCCTGCCAGGCGATGTTCGAGAACTTGACCCACTTGATCGTGTCGGGCAGCTGTCGCTTCGACGCGACCTCCATCACGTGCAGCTCGTTCCAGTCCGAGCCGCCCGTCGAGACGCCGTAGGCGGCATACTTCGTGTCCTTCGAGATGGCGAGCCCGGCGAGGCGGGAGGTTCCGTCAGCCGAGAACTTGTTGGGATCGAGCAGGACTTCGGGCGCGCCGCCCAAGCCCTTCTGGACGAAGACGACGCTCTGGTTCTGCAGCCCCGTGTTCTTCGAGAAGAGGTAGTATTCGCCGTGGCGCGAGGGCGCGCTGTACTTCTCGTAGTTGTAGAGCCGTTCGAGCCGCGCCTTCACCTGCGAGCGGAACGGAATCTGTTCGAGGTAGCCGAACGTGACCTTGTTCTCCGCCGTCACCCACGCCTTCGTCTCCGGCGCGTTCTCCTCTTCGAGCCAGCGGTAGGGGTCTTCGACCTCGACGCCGAAGTAGGTGTCAACCTGATCGACGCGCTTCGTGTCGGGGTACTGGAGCTTCTGCGCGCGCGCCGCGGGGGCGGCGAGCGACGCGAAGGCGCAGGCGGCCGCCGCGAGCGCGGCAATCGCGCGTTGTGTCTGTCTCATCGAACCGAACCTCCAAGTCATGGCGATGTTTCTACGGGAATAGTAGTGAGCGGGTTGCAACGACCTCGCGAGGTGACGCTCGCCGAGGGCGCGCGGCTACCGACCGGTTATGAAAGCGGTGGGCGCGCTCAATGTAGGCGAGGCGCGCGCGCCTTGTCAACTGGACGAAAACCGCCGCCGACGAACGACCCGGCGGCGCGGCTCGCCCGTCGCCCTCCCGCAAAATTTCGCCCGCGCGCCTTTGCCACGCGCCGCAGTCCGTAGTATCCTGCGCGCCACTCGCAACTGTTTTACCACGCCCGGCGGGTTCGCGCCTGCCCAACCCCGAAAGTATCGGGCGTCGCACCGGCTACTCTTTGCCCGAGTAACCGAAGAATTGAAGATTCATGATCCGGGCTGCCGCGCCTCGGCGGTCTGGGGGTCTGTCTTTTCTCCGGTCTCTTCCTACGAATCGGGTCGGCTTGAGATGAAGAAGCTCCTTTTCGCCCTGCTCCACGCGGCGGGCGTGACGCGCCTCGCCGCGTGGCGGAACCGCCGCCGCGTCGTCTTCCTATGCTACCACGGCGTCACCGAGCGCACGACGCGCGCGGCGCACGACCCGCACGGCATACACGTGCCCGCGCCGCTCTTCGAGCGGCAGCTCGACTACCTCGTGA
>JAIVGV010000295.1 GCA_020201365.1 Acidobacteriota bacterium | reverse complement strand
CCTATCCCCTAACCCCCGCTTTTCAGCTTGCTCGTTCCAGCTTGATCGGCTTTTCGATGAAGTAGTAGCTGCACGAGCCGCGCAGCTCCTCGACGTCGCGGCGCTCGATGGGGAAGAGGCGGCACTGGTTCGGGCGGTCCTCGTAGATGCCGCAGGTGGTCGTGCCGTCCCCGTGCTTTTTGAGGAACGGGCACTTGAAGAGTATCTCGCAGCACGCGCCGCAGCGGTTGCAGTCGCCGCGGCGCAGGGCGAGCTTGGCGATCACCTCGTCGCGGCGGAAGTTGCTGTTGACGAAGCGGCGGAGCTTGCCGTGCGCCTGGCGGGCGCGGAATCGCGCGTCCTCGACGGCGCGCAGGCGCTTCGCCGCGGCGAGGCGCTCCTCGAAGGCGCGGCGCGCGCCGTCGCTCGCGGCACGTCGCCCGGCGCGGCTCTGCGTGTTTGGCTTCATCGCGGCTTCGGCTCAGCGGACTTGCGCGCGCCGGACGTGCTCGGGCGCGCGGGCAGGGAGTTCCTGTCGAAGACCAAAAGCTGCGCGTGCGCGGCGCGACGGCTCGCGCCCCGCACGGAGACGAACGGCGCGCGACGCCGCGCCCGGGCTGTTCGCCTAAAGGTTTAGGCGTTGACCGCGTCGCTCGCGGCGGCGACGTGCTTTTCGATGAGTTTCGAGATGGCGTCTTTCGACGTCGCGCCGACGATGCGCTCCTCCTCCTTGCCGTTCTTGAAGAGGATCAAGGTCGGGATGCCCTTGATGCCGTACTTCTGCGAGACCGAGGGGTTGTCGTCCACGTTGACTTTGACGACCGCAGCCTTGCCCTGATACTTCTCCGCCACCGCCTCGACCGTCGGCGCGATCATGCGGCACGGCGCGCACCACTGCGCCCAGAAGTCCACCAGCACGGGCTTGCTCGACTGCAAAACGTCCCGCTCGAAATTCTGATCGCTCACTTCGTTGACGAACTCGCTCATACCGCTCTCACTCCTTGTTGGGAAATGGGCGACCCGGTTTTCGCCCCTGCTGATTAGATGCAATGGTGTTGCCGCGGCTGATTGTTGCAAACCTCGCGCCGCAATCACATTCTCATCACGGCGTTGTAAACCTCGACGTAGCGGCGCGCCGCCGCCGCCCACGAGTTGTCGGCGCGCATCCCGTTCCGCTGAATCCTCAGCCACACGTCCGGCTCGGCGTAGCAGTAGAGCGCCTCGTAAACGCTCCCCAGGAGCGCGTCCGCCGCGTAGCGCGCGAACTTGAAGCCGTTGCCGGAGCCTTTCGCGCGGTCGAAGTTCTCGACCGTGTCGTCGAGGCCCCCCGTGGCGCGCACGACCGGGACTGTGCCGTAGCGCATCGAGTACATCTGGTTTAGCCCGCACGGCTCGTACTGCGACGGCATCAGGAAGACGTCCGCGCCCGCCTCGATCCGGTGCGCCAAAGGCTCGCCCGCGTAGCCGATATAGACGCCGACGCGCTGGGGCGCGTGATCGTGGAGCGACTGCAAAAAATCTTCGTACTCCTTCGCGCCCGCGCCGAGCGCGACGAAGAACGCGCCCGTCTCTAAGATTTTTCCCGCCGCTTGTCTGATCAGATCATAACCCTTTTGCGCGACGAGCCGCGAGATGATCGCGACGACGGGTCTGTCTAACTCTTCCGGCAAGTGGAAGCGGCGCAGCAGATCGCGCTTGCATTCGCGCTTGCCTGAGAGATCGTCGGCGCCGAAGTGCGCCGCGATGTGCGGATCGGTCGCGGGGTTCCAGACCTCGTAGTCAACTCCGTTCGTGATCCCGACGAGGCGGTCGCGCCGCATCCGCAGCAGCCAGTCGAGCCCGTAGCCCTGCTCGCGCGTCTGAATCTCCTCGGCGTAGCGGCGGCTGACGGTCGAGAGCGCGTCGGCGAGCATCAGTCCCGCTTTTAAAGCGACCGCCGCGCCGTCCTGCGTGAAGGCGTCGCGCGTCTCGCGGCGCGTGAAGCCCATCCGCGCGAGGTCCGCGGGATCGAACGCGCCCTGGTAGGCGAGGTTGTGGACGGAGAGCAGCGTGCGCGTGCGCGCGTAGAACGGATCAATGCCGCGGCGCGAGTGCAGCTCAGCCATCGCGAAGCCGCTCTGCCAGTCGTTGCCGTGGACGACGTCGGGCGGCGAGCCCTGACGTTTGAGCAGTTCCAGCGCGGCGCGCGAGAAGAAGGCGAAGCGCTGGTGATCGTCCGAGTAGCCGTAGATTTCGGGGCGCGCGAAGTAGCGCGGCGCGTCTATGAGAAACGACGGCGCGCCCGTTGCTTCGCTGTACCACACGCCGACGAGGTGCCTGTGCCCGCCCCACTCGACCTCCAGGTTGTCAATGATCTGCCCGCGCAAGAGCGCGCGGTCGGTCTTCTCGTAGAGCGGCAGGACGAGGCTCGCGTCAACGTCCGCCGCGGCGCGCAGGGCTTTGGGGAGCGCGCCCGCCACGTCGCCCAAGCCGCCCGTCTTGGCGAACGGCACGGCTTCACTCGTCAGGATCGCGACGCGCACTCTTCAGGTCACCCCGCATCCCAAGCACAGGACGCCCGCCTAAGGTTTCAAAACAGACACGCAAGGGAAAGCACTACTATGCAAAGGCGGGTTCGGTTTTGTCAAGAAAGCCAAAAAAGTCTGGAGTCCGGGGTCTTGAGTCTGGAGTCAAAAGGCTTTCGTCCTCCGACTTCAGACTCACGACCCCGGACTCCAGACTTGAGAGTTAGCTCTGCATCGAAGCCAAGAATTCGGCGTTCGACTTGGTCTTGCCGAGCCGTTCGAGCACGACTTCCATCTGCTCGACGGGCGAGAGCGGGTTCAGGACGCGGCGCATGACCCAGATGCGCTGGAGGTCTTCGTTGGGGATGAGCAGCTCCTCCTTGCGCGTGCCGGAGCGCTGGATGTCGATGGCGGGGAAGAGGCGCTTGTCAACGAGGCGGCGGTCGAGGTGGATTTCGCAGTTGCCCGTGCCCTTGAACTCCTCGAAGATCACGTCGTCCATGCGCGAGCCGGTGTCGATGAGCGCGGTCGAGATGATCGTCAAAGAGCCGCCCTCCTCGATGTTGCGCGCCGCGCCGAAGAAGCGCTTGGGTCTTTGGAGCGCGTTGGCGTCGATACCGCCGGAGAGGATCTTGCCCGAAGGCGGGACGACGGCGTTGTGCGCGCGCGCGAGGCGGGTGAGCGAGTCGAGCAGGATCACTACGTCGCGCTTGTGCTCGACGAGTCGCTTCGCCTTCTCGATCACCATGTCGGCGACCTGGACGTGGCGCGTGGGCGGCTCGTCGAAGGTGGACGAGATGACCTCGCCCTGCACCGAGCGCTGCATGTCCGTGACCTCCTCGGGGCGCTCGTCGATGAGCAGCACGATGAGGGTCACTTCCGGGTGGTTCTGCGAGATGGAGTTGGCGATGGCTTGCAGCATCATCGTCTTGCCGGTGCGGGGCGGGGCGACGATGAGGCAGCGCTGACCCTTGCCGATGGGCGTGACGAGATCGATGACGCGCGCGACGAGGTTCTCGTTCGTCGTCTCCATCGTCAGGCGCTCGTCGGGGTAGAGCGGCGTCAGGTTGTCGAAGAAGATCTTGTCGCGCGTCTCGCCCGGCGCCTCGAAGTTGATCGCCTCGACCTTGATGAGCGCGAAGTAGCGCTCGCCTTCCTTCGGCGGTCTGATCTGACCGGAGACGGTGTCGCCCGTGCGGAGATCGAACTTTCTGATCTGCGAAGGCGAGACGTAGATGTCGTCGGGACCGGGCAGGTAGTTGTATTCGGGCGCGCGCAGGAAGCCGAAGCCGTCGGGCAGGGTTTCCAGGACGCCCTCGGAGAAGATGAGCCCGCTCTTTTCGGTCTGCGCGGCGAGGACTTTGAAGATCAACTCCTGCTTGCGCATCCCCGTCGCGCCGGGCACGTCTAGCTCCTTGGCGATCTGCGTCAGCTTGGAGATGGACATCTCCTTGAGCGTGGCGAGGTTGAACGTCTCGCCGCCTTCGGGCGCTTCGTAGTCGCGCTCGTCGTAGTCGGGCAGCGACTCGACCGCGGCGGAGACGCCGCCGCTGGCGCGGTTGCCGTCAACCTCTTCGCGCGACGAGCGCGTATTAGTGCGTCGTGGTGTGCGTTGTGACATGGAATCTACTCTCTAGTTCTGGGGAGCCGCGCTGTGGTGGCGTCGGCTGCGTGTGTTTCTTCTTTCTAACGCCGAGTTGTACGCAACCCGTGTCGTTAAACTTTCAAAGTGTTGGAATCGCGGCGCCGTGCCGCGCCCGCGTCTGCGTTCGCTTGTGACGGGAGTTGACGTTTCGGTTCGCGCGCCGTCCGGCGGCGCACACTCTAGCGGCGGCGGCGTCTTTGTTGTGGATCGCTTGCGAGGCGAAGCGTCAGGTTGATTGAACGTCCGTCGGGTCTTTCTGTCCGTTTTGCGTCGTCGCGTGCGGTCTTCGGGTTTGCGTTCCCTTTGATGCCGCGCGACCGCCGCGCGTCGCCCCGCCGCGAGCCGTTAGTTTTCACAAGGGGGACTGTGAGACTGCCAGGGCTTCCTCGATCTCGCGCCAGACCCGCTCGCGCCCCATGCCCGTGACCGACGAGTAGGCGACGATCTCATCCGCCCCCGCGCCCAGAACTTCGCGCGCGCGGCGCAGGGACTTTTGCAACCCGTTCCGGGAGAGCTTGTCGGCTTTGGTGGCGACCACGAGGCGCGGCTTGTCGTTCGAGGCGAGCCACTCGCTCAGTTGCAAATCCGATTGTGTGGGATCGTGGCGCGAATCTACGAGGTGAATTGATAGCACAAGCCGCGCGCGCTTGGCAAGGTACGCCGTCACGATCTCGCCCCAGGACTCCCGCACCTGCTTCGAGACCCGCGCGTAGCCGTAGCCCGGCAGATCGACGAAGCGGAAACTCTTGTTGATCAGAAAGAAGTTGATCGCCTGCGTCCGCCCCGGCGTCCGCGAAGTGCGCGCGAGACCACGGACTCCGAGCAGCGAGTTCATCAGGCTCGACTTGCCGACGTTCGAGCGACCGAGGAAGGCGACCTCCGGCAAGTCGCCCCGCGCCCACTGGCTCTCTTCGAACGCGCTCTTGACGAACTCGGCGGTGGTGACCTTCATGCAAAGTACTGAGTACTGAGTGCTGAGTGCTGAGAAAAGAGATTGTCTTCCACTCAGTACTCGGCACTCAGTACTCATCACTATTCGTTCACGCCTTCGCCGCGCTCTCCTGCGCGTCCGCCGCGTTGGCTTCCGCCGCGCGCTGCGCGACCATGCGGCGCGACATCTCGCGCAACTGCGTGAGCCGCGCTTCGGCGTCGGGCTGGCGCAGGACGAGCCGTTCGAGGTGCGCGAGGTAGTTGGGTTGCCCCGTCATCTCGCGGAACTGCGCGAGGAACGGCTGGACTTTGGCGAAGACGAAGTTCTGTTCGCCGTTGGCTTCCGTGAACATCTGCTCGTCAATCGCGCCGTTGTTGACGAACGACGCCGCCATGTTCCAGTAGGACGTGACCATGCGGTAGTAGGCGTTCTGCTCGCCGCGCGCGCCCGCGAGCGCCTCCTCGAACGTGTCGGGGTTGAAGGCGAAGAACCAGTCGCGCGCCTTGCGCATCGTCTCCTCGCGCCGCAGATCGTAGAGCTTCAGGATCAGATCGGCGCTCTCGTACTCTTTGCTCATGAGTTTGCTCCTCGATTGAGCGGCTCAGACGAGCCGCGAAAGATGACCGGAAATTGTTCGGGCTGATAGCAAGCCTCTACTGGAAAACTCGCGCTGGATAGGCGGGCTGTCGGGTTCGGAAAGCGCACTTTACAGACGTGCGGCGGGAAATGCAAGCGGGGAGCGCGTCGGCGCGCGACGGAAACGCGAGGGAGGGCAGGGGCTCGCCGGCGGCGGGGAAGCGGCGCGAACACTCTTGAGCCGCGCAGCCGTCGCGCCTCCGCGCCGCGCGCGAGGTCGTTGACACCGCCGACGCCCGTACATATGATGTGCCCCGCAATTTCCGCTAACCACCCTCGCGCGAGACATCTCCACGCAGCCCGGCGCAGCCGGGGCGAACGCTTGCCCCCGCACGGCGAGGCGATCCACCCGGCTCGCGGACGCGACGGAACACCTTCCCCGCACACGTGAAATCGAGGAGGAGAAGAATGAACCCCAGAGCCGCCGCCCCCTTCGTCGTGGCTGCCGCGCGGTCGCGGCTGGCGGCGACCGCGCGGGCGACCGACCCGCCGCTTCTCGCCGGACTTTCGCAAGGACTCTTCGCGCGGGGGCGGCGTGGTCTGGAACACGAGGGTGACGCTCAAGCCGGGCCGGAACGTGCTGAAGCTCTCGGTGGGTGACGCCGCCTTGAAATAGCGAGTCGGAGTTTATGCAGACAAGAGAGTTCGGTTGTGACCGTTGCTGGCCGACCGACGCGCACGCCGCGTGGGACGCCCGCGGGGGCCTCACTCGTCTGGAAGAGTTGGTTGACGAATCCCACTTCCACGTCATGATCCTCGCCTGCACACTTTGTGGTCAGCGGTACGTCTCGATCTTCACGGAGATGATCGACTGGGAGGGCGGCGAAGACCCGCAGTACTGGACGCTCCTGCCGATTACGGAGGCCGAAGCCGAAAGCTTGAAGCGGCAGGGGGCTTCTCTGGGTGAGATGAGCCTGAATGCGCTGGGGCGTGCGAGGCGCTGCCTCCGGCGCGATCACCCGAAGGCTGAGCCGCCGCGCGTGTTCTGGGGGAGCGGCATTCTTGTCGGCCCGCACGATTGAGGGCGAGCGGGATGAAAGTCTAAAGACGGTTGCCACAGCCGACGGTCTTCCATCGAGCCGCGTAATGAGGAGGAGATGAAATCCAGACTGGACGTTCCCGCTCTCGTTGCTGTCTTGGCGTTGATTCACAGCTAATACTCGGGCGCGGGCGACGAGCCCGCCGTACCTCGCGCAGTTCCCGCCGGTCGAGCGCGTGAAGTCCGAGGTCGCAGGCGCGGACGCGATGGACACGATGGACGCGATGGACGCGGCGGCGCGACGAGTCGCCCCGCGACCGGAACGCGCCGCCGCCCGCGCTGGGGCGAACGCGCACCGGCTCAAGCCCGCGCGGAGAAAGAAGAAGCGCGCAGCACGACGGTCGGCGTAAAACGCGGAAGCTACGCGGAACCGCCGAGCGGGAGAAGAAACTGAGGGGCGACGAGCAAAAACGGAAGCGCGGCGGAGAGTAGCTCTAACTCCGCCGCGCTTCTCGCCTGCACCGCGTCCCCGCGTCTCTCCGATTAACTCGTCGTCGTCGTCGTGCCCTGCGCGGGCGGCTCGGTCGTCCAGATGGGCGGCGGCGCCGTCTCTTCGGTCGCGGCGGTCGGGCACGCGTCCTCGAGCGCGAGCGCGAGCACCTCGTCAATCGTCTCGACGAAGTGGAGCGAGAGCGCGGCGCGCACCTCTTCGGGCACTTCCGCCACGTCCTTCTCGTTATCCTTCGGCATGATCACGGTCGAGCACCCCACCCGGTGCGCCGCGAGCAGCTTGTCCTTGATGCCGCCGACGGGCAGCACCTTGCCGCGCAAAGTGATCTCGCCCGTCATCGCCACGTCGTTGCGCACCGGCACGCGCATCAGCGCCGAAGCCATCGCGGTGGCGAGCGTCACACCGGCGGAGGGACCGTCTTTCGGGATCGCGCCTTCCGGGATGTGGACGTGCAGGTCGCGCTTGCGGATGTGTTCGAGGCTCATGCCGAGCCGCTCCGAGCGCGCCTTGATGCAGGTGAGCGCCGCCTGCGCCGACTCCTGCATGACCTCGCCGAGTTTGCCGGTGAGCGTGACGTGACCGCGACCGTTGACGAGCGTCGCCTCGATCTGCAAGACCTCGCCGCCGACCTCAGTCCACGCCAAGCCCAGGGCGAGACCGACCTCGCTCGCCGCCGCCGCCGACTGCTGCCGGAACTTGATCGGACCGAGCATCTCGCGCGCGCCCTCGGCGTTGATGACTTCCTTGAACTCCTCGCCCGCGCCGCCCGCGACCTTCTTGCGCGCGACCTTCCGGCAGCACGATCCGATCTCGCGCTCGAGGTTTCTGACGCCAGCCTCGCGCGTGTAGTGGCGGATGATTTCGAGGATGCCGTCGTCCGTGAACTCGACCTGCGACGCGAGCAAGCCGCTCCCTTCAGCCTGTTTGGGGACGAGGTGGCGCTTGGCGATCTCCAGCTTCTCGCGCTCCGTGTAGCCGGACAGCCTCAGGATTTCCAGCCGGTCTTGCAGCGCGGGCGGGATCGTGTGGAGCACGTTCGCCGTCGCGATGAAGAAGACCTTGGAGAGATCGTACTCCACGTCGAGGTAGTGATCCTGGAACGTGTTGTTCTGCTCCGGGTCGAGCACTTCGAGGAGCGCGGCGGACGGGTCGCCGCGGAAGTCCGCGCCGAGCTTGTCCACCTCGTCCAAGAGGATGCACGGGTTTACAGTGCCCGCCTTCTTCATCATCTGGATGATCTGACCGGGCAGCGCGCCGATGTAGGTGCGGCGGTGACCGCGAACCTCCGCCTCGTCGCGCACGCCGCCCAGAGAGAGGCGGACGAACTTCCTTCCGGTCGCGCGCGCGATGGATTTTCCGAGACTCGTCTTGCCGACGCCCGGAGGCCCGACGAAGCAGAGGATCGAGCCCTTCGGGTTCTTCACGAGTTGTCGCACCGCGAGGTGTTCGAGGATGCGCTCCTTGATCTTCTCAAGCCCGAAGTGATCCTCGTTGAGGACTTCCTCCGCCTTGTTGAGGTCTTTGATCTCTTTCGACTTCTGCTTCCAGGGCACGCTCAGCAGCCAGTCAATGTAGGTGCGCGAGACCGTGCCCTCGGCGCTCATCGGCGGCATCGCTTCGAGGCGGTGGAGTTCCTGTATGGCCTTCTCCTTCGCCTCCTCGGTCATGCCCGCCTCTTCGATCCGCTTGCGCAGGTCTTCGATCTCCGCCTTCTCGTCCTTGCGACCGAGCTCCTTGTGGATCGCCTTGATCTGCTCGTTGAGGTAATACTCCTTCTGCGCCTTCTCCATCTGCCGTTTGACGCGCGCCTGAATCGTGCGGTCGAGCTGACGCTTCTCGACCTCCGCCTCCATGATCTCGATGAGCCGCTGGAGGCGTCCGTGGACGGAGAAGATTTCGAGCAAGCCCTGCTTGTCCTCGACGGAGATTTTCAACTGCGACGCGAGCGCGTCCGCCAGGTGCGAGGGGTCTTGATTCCTCAGCGCCGTCTGCAGCGCGTCCGTCTGGACTTCGGGCGCGAGCCGGAGGTGCGTCTCGACGAGCTGGTGGATGCGCTGGATGAGCGCGTCGATGCGCTGACCGGCTTCGAGCGCCGACGGCGCGCGCCGCACGGTCGCGGTGAACGCGCCGTTGTCGCTCTCGACGCGGATCGTCGTCGCGCGCTCCCTGCCTTCGACGACGACCTTCGTCTGACCGTTCTCGAGTTTCTGCGCCTGCAGGATGCGCGCGATGGTGCCCGTGCCGTAAATCTGTTCGGGCGCGGGCTCGTCAATCGAGGCGTCGTGCTGCGTGGCGAGGTAGATCGTGCGGTCGGAGGCGAGCGCCGCTTCGAGCGAGCGGATCGAGCCGGGGCGACCGATCTTGAACGCGACCTTGGTGAAAGGGAAGATGACGACATCGCGGATGGGAACCATCGGGTAGCGCGCGATGTCGGACGGAGTGCGGTCGGAATACTCTTCCATAGATTAAGACTTTCTCTCGTCGAAACTCCTGAAACGGAGAGGCGAGCCGCTTTTATGTCGCGCTCGCCTCTCACGCGGGCAAACTCAATTGTAGAACATTTGGCGCGGGCGCGCCACTGAGCAGTTTTTCGGCGCGATCTCGGGCCGGCTCCGCGCGGCGGCGAGCAGCCGCCGTCGTCAGTGCGACGAAGAGGACTCGCCGGCCCCCGCGAGGTGCGCGACCGCCGTCACCAGCTCGTCGAGCTCGACGGGCTTGGCGACGAACATGTTGAAGCCCGCGGCGAGGGCGCGCGCGCGATCCTCCACGCGGGCGTAAGCCGTCAGCGCGACCGCGGGGGTCTGCGTGCCGCGCGCGGCGTCGAGGGCGCGCAGCCGCTCGACGAGCGCGTAGCCGTCGTCGCCGGGCATCGCCAGATCGGAGACGACGACGGCGGGCGCGAAAGCCTCCAGCGCCTCGAGCGCGCCGGCGACCGACGAGGCGGTGACGACGCGCGCGCCGCGACCCGCGAGGATGAGATCGAGCATCCGCAGCGCGTCCGCGTCGTCGTCAACGACGAGCACGCCGACGCCTTCGAGCGAAGGGAGCGACTTCACGCGCCCCGCCGTTTCCACGCCCTGCCGCAAGTCCGCGGCGCGCCGACCGCGGCGGCGTGTGGCGCGCTCCTCGTCGAGCGCGAGCGGGAGCGTGACGGTGAAGGTCGCGCCGCGACCCTCGCCGCCGCTCTGCGCCGCGACCGTCCCGCCGTGCAGCTCGACGAGGTGGCGCACGATGGCGAGCCCCAAGCCCAGACCGCCGTGCCGCCGCGTGCTCGTGCCGTCGGCTTGGCGGAAGCGGTCGAAGACGTGCGGCAGGAACTCCGGCGCGATGCCGCAGCCCGTGTCGCTCACCGTCAGCCGCGCGTGCGCGCCCGCGTGTTCGAGCCCGACGCGGACGCGGCCCGACGCGGGCGTGAACTTGATCGCGTTCGAGACTAAATTCCAGACGACCTGACGCAGGCGCGCCGCGTCGCCCGCGACGTTGCGCGCCGAGCGGTCGAGCGAGACCTCCAACTGGATGCCCTTCGCGTCGGCAGCCAACTGCACCGAGTCAACCGCCGCGTTGATGACCGACGCCACGTCCACGGGCGCGATGTCGAGGCTGAGCTTGCCGGTGATGACGCGCGAAACGTCCAGGATGTCCTCGATCAGTTGCGCCTGCGCCTGCGCGTTGCGCTCGATGGTCTCGACGGCGCGCGCGCGCGTCGCCGCGTCGAGCCCGCCCGCGCCGAGCATGTGCGACCAGCCCATGATGGCGTTGAGCGGGGTGCGCAGCTCGTGCGAGACGGTGGCGAGGAACTCGTCCTTCAGGCGGCTCGCCGCCTCCGCCTCGGCGCGCGCGAGGCGCTCGCTCTCCAAGAGCCGCGCGCGCTCCTCCGACTCGCGCCGCGCGCGCTCGTAGAGCCGGGCGCACTCGATCACGTCGGCAGCCATGCGCGCGTACAAGTCCATCAGGCGCACCTCGCGCTCGGTCGGCTGGCGCGGCTCGCGGAAGTGTACGGAGAGCACGCCGGTGATCTCGCCGCCGCGCGTGAAGAGCGGCGTGCTGTGCACCGCGCGGAAGCCGACCGCGCGCGCCAGCCCGCGGTACGGCGCGAAGACGGGATCAACCTCGACGTCTTCGATGACGATCCTCTCGCGCTGCTCGTAAGCCGTGCCGCACGCGCCGCCGCCGCGGGGGACGAACTCGATCGCGTCGAGCACCGAGCCGAAGCCGCTGTGAGCCTTGAGATCGAGCCCGTCGCGCGCGGGGTCGCAGAGCGAGAGCAGACCCATGTCGGTCCCGTGCACGCTCATCGCCCCGCGCAGCACCCGGACGAGCACCGACTCGGCGTCGAGCGTGCCCGCCAGACCGACGCTCAGCTCGTGCAGCCGCCGCAGGTCTTCGACCTGCACTTCCAGCTCCTCCTTGAGCGCGCGCAGCTCGGTTTCGACGCGCATGCGCTCGGCGATCTCGGCTTCGAGCGAGTTCGCCTTCTGCTGGAGGCGCGCGATGACGCGCAGGCGCTCGTCGTCGCTCGCCAGCGACGAGTAGCTCTCGGCGGGGATGACGCGCGCGTGGCCCGCGCAGACGCCTGCGAGCGAGGCGGCGTGCGCCTCGCCCTCGAAGTTTGAGAGCGGGTAGGCGCAGAAGAGCGAGAAGGCGTGCTTGCCCCCCAGCTCGTTCCACATCTCTTCGAGGCGCAGCGCGTCGGCGTGCCGCCCGCGCGTGCACAGCACCGACACCATGTCGCCGTAGGCGCGCACGCGCCCGCCCGCCGCCGCCGCGCGCGCGACGACGCCGCCGATCACTTGCTCGAAGCGGCGCGCCTCGAGCGAATCGTTGACGGTGAACGCGGCGAGCGTCTCCTCGGCGTCGAGCGCGACGTAGCGACCGCGCGCTTCCGCCGCGTCCACGTCGTACCCGGACGCGCGCAGCCGCTCTTCGAGCGCGCCGCGCCGCCCGCCGGACGAGACGACGACGCACGAGTCGCCCGCTTCGAGCCCCTCGCCGAAGAAGCCGACCAGCGATTCGAGCAGGCAGGACTCGTCCTCGTAGAACTGTACGAAGTGTTCGCCCTCGCGCGCCATGCGCCAGTCCGGGCGCGCGAACTCGTGCACGGCGGCGAGTCGCAGGGCGGCTTCGCCCGCCGCGTTAATCTCTTCAATCGCTTTCACAGAAAAGTGCCTCCGCGTTATGCGTCGCGTGTCGGGCTCGTGACTTCACACGGCGCGCGAGTGGATGTCGCAGGGAGCTGTCGAGCCGCGAACGACCGTGCAGCCCCCGCGTGTGCGTCAAAGACGAGATCACACGGGCGACGGGTTTCGGGGGGAGCGCCATTCTAGCAGGAGGCGCGGGTCGAAAGCCAGAGGGTGATCGGCGGCGGCTCGCGTCAGGCGGTCGGCTGCGGGATTTCGATGTGGAACGCCGGATCGTTGTTGCCGGGCGTGAGCAGCTTGCTGACCTTGCCCGCCTTGATCGCCGACTGCACGGCTTGCACGAATCTCGCGCCGCTGGCGACCGACGAGGGCGCCACGTCAACGACGTTCAGCTTCGCGGGGTCGGCGCAGTGGTGGCTCACGGTCGAAGGTCCGAGCGTCGTCAATGACGGCGCGGCCCGGCGCGGCGTAGAGCTGCTTCTGCGCCGCGACGCCCTTGCTCGCGATGTTCTGGAACATGATCCGCGCCTGCTCGGCGGGCGTGCGGCTCGTGCTCGTGATCATGCAGGAGGCGAGTTTCGCGGCGTTGAGTATCTCCGTCAGCACGTTGATCGTGTGGACGCTGACGACCGCCTGGTTGGCTCGCGGTCCGAAAGTGATAGAGGGCTGGCTCATGGTCTTGTGAGTCCGCCTTTACCGAGGCGGCGCGTCATGAGAAGTTCGTGTGAGACGCGAACGCGAAAGACGGCGCGCGTGCTGTCTCTACGGGGCGAGGCTGATGGGCGTGAGACCCCCGCGCTTGCCGGTGCGGCGCTGCGGGCGTCGTACTGCTCTGTCGAAAAATGTTTCAGGCGGCGGCGTCGTCAACGCCCGTGAGCGACTCGCCCGGCACGGCGCGGCGGCGCTCGACCATCTCGGAGGTGATGACGAACTCTTTGACCCGCTTCTGGCTGGGGAGCGTGTACATCGCGTCGAGCAGCAGCTCTTCGAGGATCATCATCAGCCCGCGCGCGCCGACGTGGCGCTCGACCGCCTGTCGCGCGATCGCCTTGAGCGCGTCCTCGGTGAAGCGGAGCTTGACGTTGTCGTACTCGAACTTTTTCTGGTACTGCTTGACGAGCGCGTTCTTCGGTTCGGTGAGAATTCTGATGAGCGCGCCTTCGTCCAGCTCGTGCAGGACGCCGTGGACGGGGAGGCGACCGACGAACTCCGGGATCAAGCCGTAGCGCACCAGGTCTTCGGGCTGCACCTGCGCGAGGGATTCGGCGTAGCGCTCGGTCTTGTCTTTGATCTCGGCGCGGAAGCCGAACGACTTGTTACGCATCCGCTTCTCGACGACCTTCTCCAGCCCGACGAACGCGCCGCCGCAGATGAAGAGGATGTTCGTCGTGTCAACGGGGAAGAACTCCTGGTGCGGGTGCTTCCTGCCGCCCTGCGGCGGGACGTTGGCGACCGTGCCTTCGAGAATCTTCAAGAGAGCCTGCTGGACGCCCTCGCCCGACACGTCGCGCGTGATCGAGGGGTTCTCGTCCTTGCGGCAAATCTTGTCAACCTCGTCAATGTAGATGATGCCCTGCTGCGCGCGCTCCACGTCGCCGTTCGCGGCTTGCAGCAGCTTGAGGATGATGTTCTCCACGTCCTCGCCGACGTAGCCCGCCTCGGTCAGGGTCGTCGCGTCAACGATGGTGAAGGGGACTGAGAGCATCCGCGCGAGCGTCTGCGCGAGCAGGGTCTTGCCCGTGCCGGTCGGTCCGATGAGGAGGATGTTGGACTTTTGAATCTCAACATCTGATCTGCGGCGCGCGATCTCGATCCGCTTGTAGTGCTGATAGACGGCGACGGCGAGGCGCTTCTTCGTCTCCTCCTGACCGATGACGTACTCGTCGAGGAACGACTTGATCTCGGAAGGCTTCGGCAGCGGCGGGCGAGAGGCGACGGCTTCCGCCTGCTGGTCGTCCGTGATGATCTCGTTGCAGATGTCAATGCACTCGTTGCAGATGTAAACGGTGGGACCGGCGATGAGCTTCTTCACCTCGTTCTGCGACTTGCCGCAGAACGAGCACCGCAACGTGTCATCAGGTCTTCTTACCATCGGGCTGGGGACTCCGTGTGCTTGAGAGCTTAACCGGGACGACTCAGGTCGGCGAGGGCGACTCGGGTTCGGTCGCCGCAAGTTGATTTCTACAACAATCCGGCGGAAATGTCTACGCGCTCGCCGGGAAAAGTGCGGCGGCGGCGCGCGGAGGTGGGAGGCGTTTGAGAGGAGAGAGACGCGGCGCGTGAGCGAGTTCACGCGCCGCCGCTTGATCTTGTCGTCACTGCCTGCGCGCGATCACTTCGTCGATGAGCCCGTACTCCTTCGCCTGCATCGAGGACATGATGCGGTCGCGCTCCACGTCGCGCTCGATGGTCTCGTAGGACTGACCCGAATGCTTGGCGAGGATGTTCGAGGTCAACTCTCTCATGCGGATGATCTCTTCCGCCATGATGCGGATGTCGGTCGCCTGACCTTCCGCGCCGCCCGAAGGCTGGTGGATGAGGATGCGCGAGTTCGGGAGCGCGAACCGCTTGCCCTTCGCGCCCGCCGCCAAAAGGAGCGCCGCCATCGAGGCGCACTGACCGACGCAGAGCGTGGAGACGTCCGGTCGGATGAACTGCATCGTGTCGTAGATCGCCATCCCCGCGGTGATCGAGCCGCCGGGCGAGTTGATGTAGAGGTGGATGTCCTTCTCGGGGTCTTCGGCTTCGAGGTAGATGAGCTGCGCGACGATGAGGTTCGCGATGCCGTCGTCAATCGGCGTGCTGATGAAGATGATGTTGTCTTTCAGGAGACGCGAGTAGATGTCGAACGCGCGCTCGCCGCGCGAGGTCTGCTCGACGACCATCGGGACTAGTGCCATGGCTCTTTAACTCCTCAAACGTCGGGGAAACTGCCCGCATGTGCGAAGAGACCGCGTCTGAGATTTCAAATCTAAAATTTCAAATTTGAAATTTCAAAAGCGGTCTCTTGCGAAACCGTGCTGCACGAATTGTAACGGCTCACGCGCCGCGCCCTCAACTCTGATCCTCGCTCCGCGGCGACTCGCTCGACGCGCCGCCCGCCGCCGCTTCGCTCGCCCGCGGCTCGACGTTTGCCGTCGCCTCGTCCGCGTCCGTCCGATCGGTTGCCGTCGCGTCGGTCGTGCGAAGTTCTCCGTCTTCGCGCCACTCTTCGTCGCGCACCCGCGCGTTTTCGACGAGCAGGTCGAGCGCCTTGCGGTGGCGCAACCTGTCGGCGATGCTACGTTCGCCCCCCTGCTTTGTCAAGGCAGCCCTCACCTGCTCCGGCGTCTGTCTGGTCGCCGCCGCGATAGACTCGATCTCCTGATTGATCTCCTCGTCCGACGGCTCGATCTGCTCCGCGTCGGCGATGCGCTCGAGGAGCAGCGAGCCGCGCAAATCCTCCTCGGCGCGCGCGCGGAAGACGTCCTGCATCCCCTCCCAGTTGAAGCCGGACTGACGCGGATCGACGCCGCGCTGCATCATATCGCGCACGGTTGACTCGAGCAGGCGCTGCGACTGGTAGGCGACCAGAGACTCCGGCAGCTCGAACTGGTGCGCGCCCGTCAGCTTCCGTATCAGCTC